>CAYPPC010000518.1:0-1507 GCA_964412435.1 uncultured Paludibacter sp. | reverse complement strand
ATCCTGAAAAATAGAAAAAACAGTGTTTTGAGACAAGCCGTTGTTGATGGTGTAACGTTTGAAGTGATAATCGGCAGAAGCAATACTATGAGTTATGCTCGCCGACAACGCGGCAAATAACACAAATAATACCACACATTTCCTTTTCTGTTTAATCATCGCATTTTCACATATCGAAATAATATGAGCAACTAAGACAAAGTTAACACTAAATGTAAATTATTGAGTTAAGCTTCTTATAAAATCAATTTCATTTTGTTTGTAAGGCGTACCATCTTCTCTGAAAATATCATGAAACCAAACTTTTGGTTCGTTCCCATTTGGCATTGGGGTATCCCAAGCGTAAATTGTGTTTGTTTTTCCTGCAACCAATCCCCAGTTGTAAGCTCCGATGTTTTCTTTTTTCAAAATTGGCATAATGTTTTCGAAAAAACTATTTCGCGTACGCGCCATGTACTCTGTACATAACAATGGTTTGTCAGTCAAAGTACGCAGCGAGTCTATCATGTGCTGATGTTCGGCTTCATCCCCGTAGTTGTGATAGGTAATCACATCGGAATTTTTAATTTGATAGTCAGATAATTCTTTCAAATCCCAATTCCATACCCCGACCGATAATGGTTGTGACGGGTCGATTTCTCTCCCCCATTGAAAAACTTTTTCAACCAACAGCATGCTTTTGTTTCCGTATCCCGAATTTCCCGGCTCATTGTACAAATCCCATAAAACTATTCGTTTATCATTAGAAAATGGGGTGAGTATATCTTTCACGTATTTTTCTAACGAGTTAATCATATCCGGATTGATGTGGAGAGAATCACCGGGGTCCCGTAACCAACCCGAGTTATGTATACCCGGCTTTGGCTCGGGCTGAGCACCCGCCTCATAGGTAGGATTCCAGCAGTCGTCGAAAAGCACAAAAAGAGTAGAGATTCCGTGCTTATCGGCGATATCGAGATACTGTCTCATTCTGTTTTTAAATCCTTCCGTATCTATTTGCCACGCCAAATGATGTAAATATACCCTCATGGAGTTAAATCCAATATTTTCGGCATAGCCCAATTCCCTATCAATGGTTTGTGGGTCGAAAGTTTCGGCCTGCCACATTTCTAATTGATTAATGGCTGTACTGGGTATAAAGTTCGCTCCTCGCAGCCATCCCCAATTTTCGTACCATTCGTTTGCTTTACTATCGTTCCAAACAGCGCGTAATTGTGTATCTATAGTTGATGAATCACGCTGTGATTGGTTGCATGCAACAATACTACACATCGCACCAATTAATATCCATTTAAGAAGAAAATATTTATTCATTTTTCAAAATTTTATCTATCTAAATAAGGTGTTTCAAAATTTTTATCGATAAACAATTGCTTCAATCCATCAACACTTTTGAAACCCACTTTACTTATGTACATGTTTCTCGGATGTATGCTTGTTGTGCTTTGATGCGCGTGGAAAACAATTCTCCAATCCCCCTCTTTGTCTTTGAACATGGAGCTGTGCC
>CAYPPC010000517.1:0-1512 GCA_964412435.1 uncultured Paludibacter sp. | reverse complement strand
CCCACGAACCTAAAGGTTCGGGGCTTGAAAAAGCCTTATTGACTAGCCTAAGTTATTAAATTAACTACGTTGTTTTAGTTATCACACCATAGAATGTTTAGTCTAGTTCTATGCAACTGTGTCGGCTCTGTAAAAGCTCTGAGAGGTAGGAGCGGTCAACCGAATGTGTATGTCCTCACATACAAGCTATTACAACATTGGCTAAGACTACATCACCCGAAAGGAGAACGAAACTTGAGAGTATTCGTAATTAATCAAAGAAAAGAACCATTGATGCCATGTACTCAACAAAAAGCAAGAAAATTGCTTAAGAATGGCAAAGCTAAAATTTACAAAAGAGAACCATTTACAATACAATTACTCGTACAGACAGGAGAGTCTAAACAAAAAATAAATCTTGGCGTAGATGCGGGGTCAAAATTTGTTGGATTATCTGCTACTACGGATAGAAAAGAATTATTCTCGGCTGAATATAAGTTAAGAAACGATATTGTTGATTTAATTTCAACACGTAGACAGCATAGAAGAGCGAGAAGAAACAGATTAAGGTATAGAAAGCCAAGGTTTCAAAATAGAAAGAAAAATAAGGGTTGGTTAGCACCAAGTATTCAACATAAAATTGATAGTCATATCAATGTAGTAAAAATGGTTAGCTCTATTTTGCCAATATCTAAAATTATTGTTGAAACTGCTTCATTTGATATTCAAAAAATACAAAATCCAGAAATAAATGGGAAAGAATATCAAAATGGGAATCAGTTGGGATTTTGGAATGTAAGAGAATATGTATTATTCAGAGATGGTCATATTTGCAACAATTGTAAGGGTAAATCTAAAGATAAGATATTAAATGTTCATCACATTGAATCTCGCAAGGTCGGTGGAGATAGTCCGAATAATTTAATAACGCTTTGTAAAACATGTCATAATGACTATCATAAAGGTAAGATAGAACTAAAAATTAAACGTGGAAAATCATTTAAAGATGCGACATTTATGGGAATTATGAGATGGTCATTATATAATCAGTTGAAAGCAAAATATTCCAATGCTTCAATGACATATGGGTATATAACTAAAAATACACGCATTGAAAATAGATTGGAAAAATCTCATAGAGTGGACGCAAGGTGCATAAGTGGTAATCCACTAGCAGAACCAAGTGATAGTTGGTATTTCATGGAGAAGAAAAGATGTCAAAATAGACAGATTCACAAGGCTAACATTCTAAAAGGCGGAAGGAAGAAATTGAATCAAGCTGAATACATAGTAAAAGGTTTTAGACTGTTCGACAAAGTGAGATTCGACAATAAAGAATATTTCATATTTGCAAGAAGGAATAGTGGATATTTTGATATTAGAGATTTAGAAGGCAATAAGGTAAACAAAGGCAGTATTAACTTTAATAAATTACAGTTAATGAGTGTTAGAAAATCAATACTATTCGAAAGGAGGATGGCGATTCCTCCGCTAGCCTAAAGGCGTAGCGGTTTCCTCGCCAGAATTTATGAA
>CAYPPC010000516.1:0-1517 GCA_964412435.1 uncultured Paludibacter sp. | reverse complement strand
GCGCCCAATTTATCTTTCCAGTCCATTTTTTATATCTTTATTACCTGGCTTGTCTGCCCGGTTTTATTGTTTTATTTGGTTTTAATTAAAAACTGATCGTAATATTTCTTGGCAATTTTGAAGTCGGGTTCAACACGCAGTACCTTCTCGTAGGTACGTTTTGCCTCCTCCTTCTGGCCTAGCAGCTCCAGGGAGTGCGCCTCCTGAAACAACAGCTGAATATAAATCCAGTTGTTTGAAGTTTGCTTCTGTTTTTCAATCAGAGAAATTGCCTTCCGGAAATGGCGGAGTGCCTCTTTTTTACTGCCTCCCATGATTTTAGGCACATAGTAAAGTGAGTTTCCTTTGTCAAAAAGCACCTGTGGTGAATTGGGAGCCAGCCGGATGGCCTGGTTGATCAGTGAAAGGCTCTCTTTGCCCAACAGCGGCGCTTTCAACTTGTTGAAAGGTATTTTATAACTGAGAAATACCCCTTTATAGTTGAGCGCCTCTCCCTGCCGGGGGTTATTTTTTAAGATCTCCTCTATCAGTTCTTCAGCCTGGCGGATAGCTTCAGCAGCTTTTTGATTCTCTTTATTGCCCAGCAGTTGCGCTGTGTAACCGTAGTAGAGTTGAATCAGCTGCAGTTTTTCCGTTTCACCGGGAGTGTTGTTTTTTTGTTTGAAATCCTGAATGGACTGCTCCCAAAGCTTCAGATCCTGTTGCAGAAAAGCCCGGTATGCCTTGGGCGGCACACTGTTTTGTGCCCCTGCAAGCAGGGAAAAAAGTAGTATCAGCGATATGATAAAGCGTCTATTTCTCATTTTCAATAATCAGCTTTCTGGCGAACTCCCAGATCAGAATACCGGCAGTGACACTCACATTCAACGAGTGTTTGGTGCCAAATTGTGGAATTTCAATGCAGCCGTCGCATTGGTCAATCACCGTTTGCTGCACTCCTTTTACCTCGTTGCCTAAAACCAGCGCATATTTTTCAGTCAGCCTGATATCAAACTCTTCGAGCATGATGCTGCCGGCTGCCTGTTCGATGGCCAGAATGGTGTATCCCTCCTTTTTAAGCTCTTCTATGGCTGCTTCGGTCTCTTCAAAATAGCTCCATGCCACTGAGTCTTCTGCCCCTAAGGCCGTTTTGTGTATTTCCGCCGAAGGTGGGGTAGAGGTGATACCGCAAAGGTAAATTTTCTCTACTAAAAATGCATCGGAGCTGCGAAATACCGACCCCACGTTGTGCAGACTGCGTACATTGTCAAGCACAATCCGCAATGGAATCTTTTCACTTTGCTTGAACTCTTCGGTGGTCAGCCGCTCCAGTTCGGTTATTTTAAGTTTACGTATTTTACTCATCTTCTTCCGGCGACTGCTGTCACCACTGATTTTTTTTGTTTTAAGTTATTCCCTGATCCTGCGGATAGCAGCTTCGATCAGGCTATCCACACCCCGGGCTTCATCCTCTTCCGTCAGGCTCACCTGTATATCGGGATCAATGCCCCACTCAATATTGTTCATCTCAGCATCGA
>CAYPPC010000515.1:1021-1524 GCA_964412435.1 uncultured Paludibacter sp. | reverse complement strand
AATAGATGAAGTTTCAGCAAAAAATTGGTGATCTTCATTTAATTCATCACTACTTTTGTTTTTGTTCTCACTTAGTATTTCAATAAATTTCTTTGGTTGTGTGCTATAATATTTATCAAAGATGGATTTTAGACTTTTGTTGTTAAATAATGCCGCGGAGTTTTTAAGGGCCCCTGGCTTTACTTTAAACGTCTTAAGGAAGTGATTTATATCAATCACATATTCTAATTCTCCATCTTTTTTATTATGCTCACAAACGAGGTTATGATTATAGTAAATCTCAATGTCATTTAGATAGTTCTTTACGATAATCCTTTTTCCAACAAGACTTTCAGGTACTGAATAAAAATTATTTTCAACTCTAACTGTTGAGTATTTATCAACTTTTAATTCATTTACTTCTGATATATCTAATATTTTCTTAAGTGGCTTTAAGTGTTTAATCTCTTCTTCTATAGATGATTTCTCATTTAGTTTATCTAATGTCGCTTTTAATCTCGCTT
>CAYPPC010000515.1:0-1011 GCA_964412435.1 uncultured Paludibacter sp. | reverse complement strand
CTGCTTCTTCAATACTGTTAAATTCAAAGTGTATGGTAAATGCTTTTTTTCTTATAAAACCAACACTCTTTTCTACATGACCTTTTTCATTACCACTAAAACAATTAGTAACATTAATTTCAAAACCATAATACAGGGCTGTTTGAATTAGTTTTTTATTCAATTCTTTTTCACTTTTACCTATAAACTTACTTACGACATTGCGCATGTTATCATAAACCATTTCAAGAGGTACTCCATTAAGTTCTTTAAAGAATCGGTTATGTGCATCAAGAAATGTTTTTTGTCCTTGATTATTGTATAAATAGGCCATTCTATAATTAGAATAAGGTAGTGAAATTACTGCGAGATACATTTTAGTTTTAACACCCTTTATCATTAATAGAACTTCACCATAATCAAATTCACATCTTTGAGCTGGACTATAGTGTTGTCTAATAAAAACTTCTTGAAGCTTATCTCTCATTTCATTCATTTTATTTCTCACAGTTGTAAGTCCAATATCAAAACCTGCTTCAATCATTAATTCATGCATCATTGTAATAGTGATCTTTTGTTTATGATGGATTCCAAACTTAATATTTTTATCATTTTCAAGTTCTAATTGGGCGTTTAAGAATTCTTCCATCTCATCATTCCATTTACGATGTACTACTTTCCTTTTAGGATAAGTTGGCTTACTGATTAGTTTCTCTTGAATCTCTCTAATTTCACTTTTACAAGATGTCTTATCTAACTTGTCATTAAGTTTTAAATATTCATTATAATACTTAGTAACGGTTTTTCTATCTCTTTTAGTAATTCTACTAACTTCTCTTAATGATAATCCATCTTCGACTATCATTTTAATAATAGATAATTTATCATACATTGATATCATCCTCTCTCTACCTCCATAGATTAATCTATGGATATCATATAAAAATAGTGGTCCCTTTTTCAACTGATATTTTCAGTCTAAGTGGTCCACTATTAGAGTAACAAAAACACTATGGTAGAAAAACAGAAAAG
>CAYPPC010000514.1:0-1536 GCA_964412435.1 uncultured Paludibacter sp. | reverse complement strand
AATGTCAATAACCCACGAACCTAAAGGTTCGGGGCTTGCAAAAGTCCTTATTGATTAGACTAAGTTTTAATTAACTACGTTATGCAAGAATATATAGTTACCTACAAATATTTATCCTAGTTTGTAGCTCTAAGGTAAGTGATTAAACAGTTTCAATGGGTAGAAACAGTGTTGCTTACACTAAACCTTGCAGTAACATTGTCTAAGGATATTTACTCCAACATATAGGAGGTTTTAAAAACATGGTATATGTATTAAATATACAAGGTAAACCTTTAATGCCTTGTAAAGAAGCTAAGGCAAGAAAATTATTAAAGCGAGGTAAGGCAAAAGTAATTAAAAAAGAACCTTTTACTATTCAATTAATATTTGAGTGCGAAAATCAAGTGCAAGAAGTTACTTTAGGTGTGGATGCAGGAAGTAAAGCAATAGGCTTATCCGTAACTACAGATAAAGATGAATTATTTTCAGCAGAAGTCGAATTAAGAAACGATATTGTGGATTTACTCTCAACACGCAGACAAAATAGACGGACAAGAAGAAATAGATTAAGATACAGAAAACCTAGATTTTTAAATAGAGTAGGCAGTAAAAACAAAGGATGGTTAGCTCCTTCAATTGAAAATAAAATTAACACTCATTTAAAAGTTATAAGTAAAATATATGAAATTTTACCTATATCAAAAACAATAGTTGAAGTAGCAAGTTTTGATATACAAAAGATTAAGAATCCAGATATTCAAGGAAAAGAATATCAACAAGGCGAACAATTAGATTTTTGGAATGTAAGAGAATATGTTTTATTTAGAGATGGGCATAAATGTCAAGGCAAGAAAAACTGTAAAAACAAAATACTAAATGTTCATCATATTGAATCACGTAAAATTGGGGGTGATAGTCCAAATAATTTAATAACATTATGTGAAAATTGTCATGAAGATTATCACGATGGCAGACTAAAATTAAACTTAAAACGTGGTCAATCATTCAGAGATGCTACATTTATGGGAATTATGAGATGGAGTTTTTATAATAGACTTAAAGAAATATATCCAAATGTACAAATGACTTATGGATATATAACCAAAAATACTAGGATAGTTAATGGATTACCAAAAGAACATAGAATTGACGCATTGTGCATAAGTGGGAATCTATCAGTAAAGCAGTCAGAATATTGGTATTATATTAAACAAATAAGAAAACACAACAGACAAATTCATAAAGCCAACATTTTAAAAGGTGGAAAGAAAAAGTTAAATCAAGCACCATATGAAGTAAAAGGATTTAGATTGTTTGATAAGGTTAAATATAAAGGACAGGAATGTTTTATATTCGGTAGGCGCAGTAGTGGATATTTTGATTTAAGAAAGTTGGATAAGGTGGTTGTACATCGGTCAGCGAGTTATAAAGACTTAGAATTAATACAAAAAAGCAATAGTTTATTAATAGAAAGGAGAAGTGCAGGTTAGAGTATGTGTAAGGCATTCCTCCGCTAGGCTAAAGCCATAGCGGTTTCCTGCCAAGTTTTTATGA
>CAYPPC010000513.1:0-1537 GCA_964412435.1 uncultured Paludibacter sp. | reverse complement strand
AATCAATAAAATTGCAGACCATCCCATGATCAGATAAATTCCTACGGAGGCTATTGTTTTCTTTTTCTTTGACAGAAAGTTCATGACAATTCCCAGAACAGCGACAAACCACTGTCCGATCAATACGAATTTTCCCCATTGACCCGAAAAATCCGACAAACAGATTGGAGTAAATGTTCCGGCGATGGCGATGTAAATTGAGTTGTGATCAAGAGTCCGGAAGATTGATTTATATCGGGTGCCGAATGGCATGGAATGATACAGACTGCTGCTCAAAAACATGATGAAAAGACCAAGTATGAATACGCTGTAACCGATTGATAAATTCACACCACTTTTTTGATAGCCAAGAATTGCGCAGAAAGGCAGCGCAAGCAGCATTAGCCCCGCCATGATACCATGGCTCAGCGAATTTGCACGTTCTTCAGCGATCGATAATTTGAATATATTACCGATTTTGACCGGGTATTTTATCTTGAGTAGGATTGCAGAATCAGAAGATTGATTGATGTTCATTGTTTCCTCGTTTCCTCCAGTTTGTAAGTATCTTGCGTTGAACGTTCAGGTTGTAAATGATTTTTGTCATCATATCGTGTAATGAAATTTTCTACTTCCAGCAATGCTGCTGCGCCCTCTCGTGTTTTATCTCCAGGCACCAATAAAATGAGTGTTACTCCACAAAACAAAAAAAGGATAAGAATGAACAGCCAGTCAGACATCGTATTATCCATCCAGATCGAAACGGGTAAACAAGCTGTTCATTTGAATATTCATCAGTTTTTGTCCCATCAGCTCACGAAAGCGAGCTGACTTCGTTTTGTTTTCCGTCCGAAGTTGCTCCATCTCCGCAGAAATTTCTTCCTGAGCCTGAGACAGACTTTCCTGGAGGTTTTCGAAAGCGGATAAACGTAGGATGGCTTTCCCGGTATATCCGGCTGGGATTTCCTGAATGTCAGATTTCCCGACATAATGTTGGTTACCCGTTTCTTCCGTTATTTTTGTTAATCTTGCCATCTTTCCCCGCTTTCAATCTTCGCAATGATTCAATTTTACTCTCGATGAATTTAGGTTATTTGAAAAAGTCAAACACTTATTAAAAGATAAGATACAATAAAAATAGATAAGGAATAAGAAAAATAAGGAGGAAGTTGTGTTTGTAGAAGAAAGACATCAGCAAATTCTTGCGGAACTGAACCTTAATGGGAAAATTCTGGTGAAGGATCTGAGTGCGCGATTTCAGGTGACACCGGATTTGATTCGCAAAGATCTGGCTTTTCTGGAAAAAGGTGCGCATCTCAAACGTGTTTATGGTGGTGCTGTTCTTCCGCAAATGAGAATGGGGCAAGCAAAAGCTGTTGCAAGGGAGATTACGGGCGAAAACAAGGATGTGAGCAGAAGGATCGCTGCAAAAGCCGAATCCATGATTCAAAATGGTGATATGGTATTTCTGGATATTTCGACGACCAATATCGAAGTCGCCAATCTGTTGGTTCAGAAAAACCGCAGCGTGACTGTTGTGACGAATATGATTGACATC
>CAYPPC010000512.1:0-1538 GCA_964412435.1 uncultured Paludibacter sp. | reverse complement strand
TTAAAGGAAACAAACCTATCGTCATTCTTTTTATTGTAACCGTTCTGGTTATACTTATTATATCATGTGTAAACTTTGCAAACCTTTTTGTATCAACATCTTTTAAGAGAGCCAAAACTATAGGAGTAAAAAAAGCACAGGGTGCTGACAGAAAGCGACTTGTTTTTGAGTTTTACGGGGAGACTGCCTGTTATGTGCTTATATCTGTCCTATTAGGGTTATTTCTGGCATATTTTTCATATCCGTTTTTCAATCAGGCATTAGAGACCAATTTCTACTTAGACTTCACTTCTCCTCACCTCTATCTATTTCTGTTTGGTCTGTCTCTGTTTACCATACTGATTGCCGGTTCGTTCCCTGCATTGTATATGACTCGTTTTGGAATTATTGATACTTTATTCGGTCGATTTAGAGGTAAGCGTATTTCGATATTACAAAAGATACTGGTTGTATTTCAATTCACTGCCTCTATCACTCTTTTGATTATTGTTTTCTTTTTCAATAAGCAAATAAACCACATGCTGTCAGTCGATTTAGGATTTAATAAAGAAAATGTGATTTCAGTTTATGCAAGCGGAGATTTCGGACGTGACTTTGATGTGCTGAAAGATGATTTGATGAAAGACCCCGCAATAATAGATATGACAGTCAAAAACTCAATGCCAACTTTGTGGCAGCAGGGCTGGGGAGTAAGAACAGTTGACAGCAATGAAGATGTCCTGATGGAGCGATGTATGGTGAAATCAAATTATTTCGATTTTTTTGAGATGTCTATCATTGAAGGGGTAAACCCTTTTGATCGTTCTGAAGCAGACAGTCTCAAAGTATGTGTTATCAATGAGACAGCAGCAAAGGATTTGGGATTGGACGATCCTGTAGGAACAACGTTGGTTACGAATAACAGAGATCATGTTACGGTTGTGGGAGTTATTAAAGATGCTCAGGTGCGCTCTTTCCACAAGCCTATTGACCCCCAAGTATATTATAAACTGAACTGGAACAAAGAAAAAGCCGTATCATATCCAATATTTTTTAAAATAAACGGCAATCCGCAGAAAGCTATTCAGGCGATAGAAAAGAAATGGAACGAACTTGTGCACGACAGACCATTTGAATATACATTCCTGGATGATACTTATGCACAGCTGTACAAATCAGAAACCAACGCAAGTAAAATGCTTACTTATGCCATGATTATTGCATCTTTCATAGCTTTGACTGGCCTTTTTGCAATGGCTTATTATTCAACAATGCAACGTGTAAAAGAAATTGCCATCCGCAAGGTGAATGGAGCCACGATTGCTGATTTACTATCTTTATTGAATAAAGATTTTATCTTCTGGATTGCAATATCGTTTCTGATAGCTTCGCCTTTGTCTTATTTTTTTGTCAAAAACTGGTTGAAGAACTTCACAATACAAACACATCTCAGCATGTTGGTCTTTATTGTTGTTGGACTAATTGCTCTTTTAGCTACTTTAATTACCGTCAGCTGGCAAAGCTACAAAGCTGCAACCGCTAATCCGGTGGATTCGCTG
>CAYPPC010000511.1:0-1538 GCA_964412435.1 uncultured Paludibacter sp. | reverse complement strand
AAAAGTATTTAGAGTGACCCCCAAAAAAGTACGTCGCGTTAACGGCACTGTTTTAACTCCGGATATGAGCGTAGTTGTAACCACAAACATGCACACCTCAACGCCTTTTTACAACGGTGCTGTTGAGCTGCGAGAGGCTTATATGCGTATTTATGCTTTTGATTACACGAAAGCAAAATGTTATAAAAGCGATTTCAACGTTGAGCAGTTAGATTAATTCATAGCCTTTTTTTATGAATGCATTATGTCTAAGAGAAACAAATTATCCATTTCATCCATTTATCAAAGGTATTACAGCGCAATACCGGAAGAGACTTTCAAAGAGATAGTTTCTGCTGATGTCGTATCCAGCAATTGGGAGCAGGATAGAATGGGTATGTATGCCAAGTGGCTGCTGCGACTCTATAAAAGCTATGGCTTGAAGTTAGAAGACTTGTATAAGGCTAAATCCTATTTTACACTTTTTGAACAATTGAAAAAGAGTAATACCCTGGCGGAAAAGGACATTAATAAATACAACTCTTTAGCGAATCTATACCGGATTATTAAGCCCTTTATGGAATCGGAGATACTTAGTAAGTCTGAGAAAGAGAGGGAACTGAAGAAGGCCGGAGCTGATAAGGTATATGAAGATGAGACTTTTATAGTTGTTCATCCCAAAACTCGTTCTGCAAGCGTACTTTATGGAAAAGGAACGCAATGGTGCACCGCGGCTAAAAAGCACAATGTATTTAATTTTTACAACAGCAGGGGAAAACTCTATATTTTAATCGATAAAGTTAACAACAGAAAGTACCAGTTTCACTTTGAAACAGATAGCTTTATGGATGATATGGATGATTATTTATCGATCACTTTCCTGCACAGCATATCTGCAACGAATGGTTTGATTGATTTTTTTGTGCAGGAAAGACCCGAACGCCTGTTTGTTCTTGAATTTGTCGGGCATGCTCAAACTTACCTGGTAAGAATGAAAGATAAATATGGATTTGCCGAAACAAAATACCGACTCTCTAAATTTTTTAACTACGAGAATGGGCATGATTCTTATGTTGATATTTTGACGTTCAACCTGCCGGTTAAAGTTGAATTTGATTATGCTAAAATTAAAGCTCCTGCTCATGTGGGCTTTTTGAAAAAAGGGAATCAATTGTTCATTTATAACTTTGTAACAAACTTATTGCACAGCTTAGAGGAGATTGAAAGTAGCTTAACCACTGAACGCGTATCGTTACAGAATTTTATCTCTTCTATTTTCTCTGTTCAACGAAAGGATATGGTTAGGCTTTTAGAGTCTGTGAGATTTCAGGAGGCATCGAACACCGGTTTTGTACCCAATTGTATCATTGCATCTCAAAAAACCATTACATTTATGACCCGGTTTTTGGCAATGGATGAAAAACAGGAGATAGACGCATTCGCTTTTGCTCAAAAACTAAAAAACATAACATCAACGAAGAACGATAACCCGATTCCGGAATTGGATATTTTGCGTTTCAACTTTAATAACGTACCGGTGATTATTGACAACCAACTAC
>CAYPPC010000510.1:0-1540 GCA_964412435.1 uncultured Paludibacter sp. | reverse complement strand
TTCAAAGACAGCTGTTTCTGAATTTCATCGCGCATGGGAAGAAATGGGCAACAATACCATTCCTTCTAGCGATTCAAAAGGAGACAATGTCCTTATTATTGGTAGATCAAGCGAGAGTATAGTAAACCGGTTAATTCCTAAAAGAGAGTTTTCCGATTTATGTGATGAGGGTTTTATAATCAAGACTATTGTTAAAGGCAACAAAAACAGTACAGTTATTGGAGCAAAAACAGACGCAGGATTACTATATGGAGTTTTTCATCTGTTAAGACTAATACAAACTGGCGCACAAATCACTAATCTTAATATAAAAGAGAAACCATCTTACGACAGAAGGCTTTTGAATCATTGGGATAATCTGGACAGAACTGTAGAGCGAGGATATGCCGGATATTCAATTTGGCGATGGGATGAGCTGCCACAAAAGATTTCCACAAAATACACAGAATATGCACGTGCAAATGCATCCATAGGTATTAATGGCACTGTGCTGAACAACGTTAATGCCACCCCGGATATTCTTTCTTTGGACTATCTTGAAAAAGTAAAGGCCATAGCAAAAGAACTGCGTCCTTTTAATATTAAAGTTTACCTTTCTGTTAACTTTGCATCTCCTAAAGAACTTGGTGGACTTGAAAACTCAGATCCCATGAATAAAGATGTGCAAATATACCAATTGATACCTGACTTTGGAGGATTTCTTGTAAAGGCTAACTCTGAAGGTTTGCCTGGGCCAATGGATTATGGCAGAACACACGCCGAGGGGGCAAATATACTGGCAGATGCATTAAAACCATTTGGTGGCATTGTAATGTGGCGTGCTTTTGTGTATAACCCTGATGGAGACGATAGGGCAAAACAAGCATTCAACGAGTTTAAACCATTGGATGGAAAATTCAGAGATAACGTAATCATTCAACTAAAGAATGGGCCTATTGATTTTCAACCACGTGAGCCATTCAGTCCACTTTTCGGTGCAATGAAAGAAACTCCCATTATGGCAGAACTCCAAGTTACCCAGGAATATCTTGGTTTCTCAAACCATTTGGTGTTTTTATCACCCATGTGGAAAGAGACGCTTGACAGTGACACCTACTGTTGTGGGAAAGGTTCAACAGTTTCAAGAACAACAGATGGATCAATTTTCAATCATAAGCTCACGGCAATTGCCGGAGTTGCAAATATTGGTGAAGACACAAATTGGAACGGACATCACTTTGCTCAATCAAACTGGTATGCGTTCGGCAGACTGGCATGGAATAACAAAATAACCTCAGAGAAAATTGCTGATGAATGGATCAAAATGACTTTCACTAAGGAGGAAGATTTCGTTAACCCCATCAAAGAAATGATGCTAAATTCACATCAGGTTGCAGTAGATTATATGATGCCAATGGGACTGCATCACATTTTTGCATGGGATCATCATTACGGTCCGGAGCCATGGTGTGAGATTCCCGGAGCACGTCCTGACTGGTTGCCCAAATATTATCATAACGCAGATAATAACGGATCAGGATTCAACAGAACCACCTCAGGC
>CAYPPC010000509.1:0-1548 GCA_964412435.1 uncultured Paludibacter sp. | reverse complement strand
GAAGACGGTGCCCGTGTAAAAAATGGTGACATCGCTTTTATTGTGCAGGGTAAAATTCAATCACTGCTGCAAACAGAGCGACTGATGCTGAATATTATGCAGCGGCTGAGCGGCGTGGCTTCAAGAACAGCAGAATATATGCAACTGCTGGAAGGCACCCGGACCAAGGTGCTGGATACCCGCAAAACTACTCCCGGTTTACGTATGCTTGAGAAGTATGCCGTTAAAGTGGGTGGAGGTGTAAACCACCGGATCGGGCTTTTTGATATGATTCTGCTGAAAGACAACCATGTTGACTTTGCCGGAGGAATCGCACAAGCCATTGGTGGTGCTCAGAAATATCTGAAGGAGAAAGGCAAAGAGATGAAGATTGAGATTGAGGTACGTAACTTTGACGAACTGCAGCAAGTACTCGATTTTGGGGGTGTTGACCGGATTATGCTGGATAACTTCAGCGTGGCAGACACCCGCAAAGCGGTTGAAATTATCGGTGGCCGCTATGAAACTGAATCTTCCGGAGGAATCACAAAAGCTACGCTCCGCGACTATGCTGAGTGTGGTGTGGATTACATTTCTGTGGGTGCATTGACTCACTCGGTGGAGAGTCTGGATATGAGTTTCAAAGCTGTTGACTAAGAGAAAACAGGGAAACTGATTAGCATATAAAGGCAGGTTGTTTTTGACTATTCGAAAGCAACCTGCCTTTATTTTAAATAAATCTCTAAAATTTCTCGCATTATTCGCTCAAAATTAAAAAACTTTCCCTATCTTTATAGTGTCAGTTCCGGGACGGTCGTCTGCACCAGGCTGTCCTCACCCTTTTATGAAGTGTACCCGGCCAACAAGCCTCTCCTTTAGCTTTCGTTCCCCTTTAGCATTTAGTATAACTCTTATTTTTCAAACAATGGGAGCAGCACAGAATCAGCCAACAATCTAACCTTATAAAAACAGGAGGTAAAAATGTCAAAAGCCACACCATTCGTAATTACAATCAGCCGTGAGTTAGGTAGCGGCGGAAGGTACATCGGACATAAACTTGCTGAAAAGCTGGATCTCTTTTTTGCCGACCAGGCAATTATCACAAAAACAGCGGAAAAGTTATCAGTTTATGTTGATGATGTACAACCTTATGAAGAGCGAATCAGTTCGTTCTGGGAAAATTTCTGGGCTAACACCGGATTGCATGAGTTTTACAGCGAGGCAACCGGAAGTTTCCGACCCACCACAGCCATGATTTTCAACACACAGACAGAGGTGATTCAGGAGATTGCCAAAGAGCGTTCGGCCGTAATTATCGGCCGCGGAGGTTTCCATGCTTTGCAGGATCATCCCAACGTAATCCATCTCTATCTGCATGCCGACGAAGAGTTTCGTGTTAAGAGATTGATGGAAGTGTGGAAAATTTCGGAAGACGAAGCCAGAGATAAAGTTTCAACCGGCGATAAAGAGCGCGGGCTCTATATCAAAAAGTTCACTAAAAAGAACTGGGCCGATGTGCATAATTTTGATCTTGCCATTAACCTTTGGGGTGCCGATCATCACGGACAT
>CAYPPC010000508.1:0-1553 GCA_964412435.1 uncultured Paludibacter sp. | reverse complement strand
TTTGCATTATAGATATATCAAATCCTGCAGCTCTTCAGGTAAAAGAATCAATGAACATACTTAATGCGAATATTTCTATTGTTTCAGGAGATTTTCTATATAAAAGTTATAGTTCTTTAGATGTTTATGATAATTCTAACCCTGAAATTCCTAAAAAAATAAATGAGATATATTTTCAGACACCAATTTATGCTTTCTCTAATGAAATAGAAGGAGATTACCTTTACATTTGTGGTAATAGTATGTTTGGAGGGCAACATTTAGAAATTTTCGACATTTCAGATCGAAAAAATCCAAAGCCAGTAAGCAGCATAAGAACTCAAAAGCCAATGAATGCTTTAGTTGTCACGGGAAATTATGTTTATTTAACAGGAGAAAATAGCCTTGAAGTTATCGATATTTCAAATCGCAAAGAACCTATCAGCAAGTCAACAATGGTATTGCCTAAGGGTATTAGGGAGCATTATTTGTTGAGAGATGCGTCTGGTCTGACTAGATTATATGCAAAGGACAATTGGTTATATGTAGCTAATCCTTATAGCAATGAACTCCAAACAATCGACATATCCAATCCCGTTAATCCTATCTTGAAAGGAAGATTAACCAATGTTGTTTCAGGTGCCTTATTATCTGGAGCTGGTGCATTGACCATTTCAAATAATAAAGCATTTGTGGCAAGTAATGAAAATCATGCAGTTGAAATAATAAATATATCCAATTTAAAAGAACCTAAACATTTTTCCAGTATTAAGAAAGGAGACAATAACATCCACATAGAATATCCAAGAGATATTCAATTATTGAACAACGATGCATACATTTTAAATGGAACGAGATCACTTGCAACTGTTGATATCTCAAATCCTTTAGATCCGATACAAACAAGTATAAAATATGATGAATTTAAGGATTTTCAGTATAATCCACCAAGTGTTATAAATTTAACATATCCTTTGTTTATAACTATTTCAAACAATCACTTATACATAATGAATGGAAACGGATTAGAGGTTATGGATATATCTAATCCAGCACAGCCTAAACATATAACAAATTTAGTGGATAGTTTAGGTTTGAAAAAAATATTTTATGGCCCAAGGGCAATTTCAAAATCGGGAAATTATATTTTCATACTTAACTCTAATCCTCAATACCATCTATACAAGTCTGGTTTTACAGGTATAACAGTTTTAGATGTATCTAATCCAACTCATCCAACCCATATCAGTTCTCTACTTGATGATGAAAATGGGGAAAGGCTAATTGGAGCCATGAGCATGGCAAGGTCTGGTAATTATTTGTATGTTTATTGTCAAGATCAAGAGTTTTTGATCTATGGTGTTGATAAACCATATTGGAACTTTATAAAAGTAATTGACGCTTCGGATCCATATAAATTGAAAGTAATAGGTAATGTAGATGTCTCAAATTTACCGGGAAACCCATTAGTAGGTGGCTCATTATATACTGCAAAAAATAATTTATATCTATATTCAAATAACAGTATTAAATTGTTTGATATAGCGAACCCAATAGAATTATTATTTAAAACT
>CAYPPC010000507.1:0-1555 GCA_964412435.1 uncultured Paludibacter sp. | reverse complement strand
AACTTTAGATACTCTGTTGAGGGTTTCTTTATTATAACTGGTTCGGATATTTCTGTTTTTTCACAACACAAGAACGTCGCAATAAGTAAAAAATAATAAAAAAATGATAGTTTGTTATATGATAAATTATCTTTCATTATAATAGTCCTCTATAGTTTAATGAATATAATATAATTGATTCAATATTAATTGCACTTTCCCAAGGTCTGTAATTACATCCCATCGGATTGCCTTTATCGTAGTACTCTACCCACGCTCCAACTTCGTCTACAACAGAAAGCATGTCCTTTAGAACGATATCGGATAACTCTTCCTTTTCTAAAGTCAAAGCATAAAGTAGATATCCGTATTCATACCCAATTACGAGATTTTTATCATCTCTGGATGAAATTTGGCCGGTTTTACTGTAGTGATTTTTAATTAATGAAAGATTATATTTTAAAATATTATTAGGCAAAAACGTCACCCCTAAATAATAAGGAGTTAATGCTAAGGATGGAAGAAAATATGTTTCTCTAAATATTTGAGGGAATTTTACTTCTTCAGATAAACACAACGTACAGAGATAATTTCCATTTTTATCTCTTATAGTTTCTTGAACTCCATGATTTCCAGAAGCACAAACTCCATTACGAAACATGGGCATTTCTTCAATAGTCATTCTATCCGGATTATTTGCTACTATTTTTTTATCGATTATGAAGTTTTTAGAAAAAGAACTCCTTGTTTCATTAAGAATAGTTTCATCTTTCTGAATTGATTCTTTATCCCAGAATTTGTTATTTTTTATGAAAGGTAAGAGTTTTTCACCTGCTTCAATAAATAAAAGCGTGGATTCTGATGAACCATCATTTAAAGCGGTCCTTGGTAAGATTCCACCCGCCACATAAGTTTCATCACCATTGAATGGGAGCATATAGTTGATTAAATTCCTCTTTTGGACTTTCCAAGCCCATTCTAGCATTGGAAATATTTTCCTCACGAAGTCTAAATCATTTGTCTTTTGTAAATAATCGAATGATTGAATTATCAAATATCCGGTCAGCTCTACTTCGTCATTTTCATGAACATGAAATAACCCTGGAATGCTAATTGCTTGAGCATTGTGTATATATCCGAACATTTTCCATATATTCCAATAAAATTCCAAAATTTTTCTCGCTTCCTCATAATAACCCATTGCCAGAAACCCTCTTGACACTCCGTATTGATCCCTCACATAACCAAGATGATATCTATGACCTGCAAGAACCGCACCCTCGCTTGATTGTTGAGTTTTCATAATAATAGCAACGTTATCAATCTGGTCTAAGATTTGTTCTCTATGCGGTAAGTTTTTTGGAAAAGTTTTATCGAAATTTATTCTTTTATTTGAGAATTCATTCCAAAATATCTTTGTTCTGTTATATAACTCTAAAGAACTTACAGATAATATCTGGTTCGTGAAAAGTGTAACTTCCTTTAATGAAGGTCCCCCTATGAAGAGAATTTCACTCCTTCCGGGTGATATCATAAATTTGTAATTATCATTATCGACTTTTTTTAAATATGACTT
>CAYPPC010000506.1:837-1558 GCA_964412435.1 uncultured Paludibacter sp. | reverse complement strand
CATTTAATGTATTGGTAAAATATACCGATTGGATGATTGACATAACATCCGGCCTAAGTGATTATCAAATGCAGGACATGTTGAGGAGTGAACATGGTGGTTTAAACGAAGCATTTGCAAATGTAGCAACAATTACAGGCGATAAGAAATACTTGGATCTGGCACACAGGTTCACACATCAAAGAATCCTCAATCCCTTAATGCAGGAAAAGGATAGTTTAACCGGGATGCATGCTAATACTCAAATTCCAAAGGTGATTGGATTTAAGAAAATAGCGGATTTAGAAAATAATGAAAATTGGGACAAGGCATCACGTTTTTTTTGGAATACTGTGGTTGAAAACCGATCAGTTTCAATAGGTGGTAATAGTGTTAGAGAACATTTTAATCCGATAAATGATTTCAGTTCCATGATTAACGATGTACAAGGGCCTGAAACTTGTAACACTTACAACATGCTTAGATTGACAAAAATGTTATATCAAACATCTCCGGAAATTAATTTTGTAGATTATTATGAAAAAGCATTGTACAATCATATACTTTCATCCGTTAATACACATCACGGTGGTTTTGTTTATTTTACTCCCATGCGTCCTGCCCATTACCGGGTATATTCTCAACCCGAAACAAGTTTTTGGTGTTGCGTAGGTTCTGGGATAGAAAATCACACAAAATACGGTGAGTTTATTTATGCTCATGATGAAAATGACTTATATAT
>CAYPPC010000506.1:316-827 GCA_964412435.1 uncultured Paludibacter sp. | reverse complement strand
CTGTTTATTCCTTCGAGACTAAAATGGAAAGAAAAAAATATCGTGTTTTCGCAAAAAAGTGATTTTCCCAGTAATGGACAAATTGATTTTTTATTTGAAGATATCAAAAGAAATAGCATAAATGTTAAAATTAGGATTCCGTCCTGGATTTCAGACAAAGAAAAAATCAAAATTTTGGTAAACAATACTCCTCAAAAAATAAATGTTAATAGTGGTAGTTATGTCGAGTTGAAAAGAAGATGGAAAAAAGGTGATAAAATATCCTTGTTTTTACCGATAGGTTTGACCCTTGAGAAACTTCCGGATAAAAGTAATTATAGTGCATTTAAATATGGTCCAATTGTGTTGGCAGCTTTAGCCGGAAAAGAGGATCTGCGCGGTTTGTATGCTGACGATAGCAGGGGTGGACATATTGCTCACGGTAAACAAATACCATTACAAGAGATACCCACTTTATTAGGCACAAACGACGAAATCAGCAAGTGGTGCTGATCCCCCTGGATCGGCTTGA
>CAYPPC010000506.1:0-306 GCA_964412435.1 uncultured Paludibacter sp. | reverse complement strand
AAACGACGAAATCATAAATTCGTTGAAGAAAACAGATTCCCAAAAACTCGAATTTAAGTTTGTTGGTGAAATTTTCCCGAAGAAAACTGACTTAACACTCATTCCTTTTTTTGCACTTCACGACGAGCGATACATTATATATTTTTCTCAGGCAGAAATGAAAGACTTAGAAACACTGAAAGGAAGGTATGAAAAATATCAGAAAGATCAAGAGATAGAACAAAACACATTGGACCTCATATATCCAGGTGAACAGCAACCCGAATATGATCATTTTATTAAGTATGAAAGATCGGAAACAGGTAA
>CAYPPC010000505.1:0-1558 GCA_964412435.1 uncultured Paludibacter sp. | reverse complement strand
GTGTTAGATAGCTACGGCATAAAGGCCACTTTTTTTGTTTTAGGCAACATGTGCGAAAATAACAGCGATATTTTGGTAGATTTAATAGAGCGAGGACATTCTATAGGTATTCATTCCTATTCTCATAAGCTTCAAGAATTATTAAAAAGCGAAGAAAATTTTGTTAATGAAATATTATTGACAGAAAATATTCTAAAAGAACACTTAGGTGAAAATTTTTCTACAAGATTGTTTAGATTTCCGGGTGGTTCATTTGAAGATTACAAACAACAGTATACGAAAGTTTTAAATGACAATGGATATATTAGCATTGACTGGAATGCTCTTACCGGTGACACAGAATATTTAAATCCAACTCCTGAAATCTTAATGAACAGATTGCAAGAAACAGTTATAAACAAGGATATAATTGTTGTGCTCATGCACGACTCTGATACTAAACACATAACCGCGGAAGTTTTACCTGATATTATTGAATATTTAATATCCCAAGGTTACGAATTTGCCACACTAAAATAAAAGAAATAAGAAACTCCCATGTAACTCTAAACTACATGGGAGTTTTATTAAATTTATTCACTTAACGATGCCTTTTATTTTTAGATATTCGCCAATTAATTTTTCTAATTCAATTATCTTCATAATATCTTCGCAATCTTATGTTAAATTTGTTTAGTTGATAATGGTTATCAAAAATGAATTATAAATATTTGGAGGTCAAGATGAAAAAAAGTATATTAGTTGTATTAATGTTAGGAATAATTTCTCTTTCTTTGGCAGGAAAGTATTGAGCATAATGCTCTACTTTCCCCTTGCTATACCTCCTTATATAGGTGCTTATGTATATATGAATATGTTTCAAACAAATGGTATAATTGCTAATATTATTGGTAGGTCTATTAACTTAGGTTCCTTGTATATGTCCGTATTAGTATTCACTCTTTTTTTATTTCCTTATGTCTATATCGGCGTTAAAGGATATTTAAGTCATAATATGGGTTCTTATATAGAAAATGCAAGATTGCTTGGTAAAGGGGAACTTGAAATCTTTGCAAAAGTAATCTTGCCAATTTCTAAAACAGCCATTTTAAGCGGAATGATTTTAGTTGGTATGGAAGTGTTAGGAGATTTTGGTGTAGTCCAATATTTGGGTGTTCCTACATTTGCTACTGCAATCTTTAAGAGCTGGATTGGTTTCAAGGATTTTGACAGTGCAATACGCCTTAGTGGTATGTTAGTTATTGTTGCTTTTATTTTATTAGTTTTTAAAAAATAAAAAATATCATTCAGCTACAACTACTAAGTCAAGAGCTTTTCAGAGAAGAAAATTATCTGTAAAAGAATGCAATATGAGCGCAATTTTAGTTACTCATGATCATAATGATGTTGACGCAGTAGCTGACAGGGTCATTATAATTGCGTAAAATCAGGATAAAAATAAGACCGACGAGGCGTTAACAAAAAATTCCGTAGTGCCATACTTCTACGGAATTTTTTTGCTTATTTTTCCATTCCTGACCGTAAATTATTTGTTACTTTTGTTTTTTGGCTTTATTGC
>CAYPPC010000504.1:349-1559 GCA_964412435.1 uncultured Paludibacter sp. | reverse complement strand
GGATTAAAAAAAGAATATGAAAAACTAAATAAAGTTTTAGTTGGAATTAGAAAAGGAGACACTGTAAAAGAGGCAGACTTCTTAATTAATAAACTTTTGAATTTAAGAGTTTTTGAAGATGAAGATGAAAAAATGAATCTTAGCATTCAAGATGTAGGTGGTGAAATTTTATTGGTTTCACAATTCACACTTTATGGTGATACTAAAAAAGGTAATAGACCTTCTTTTATTGATTCAGCAAAACCTGATGAAGCAATTCCATTGTATGAATATATCATTAATAAATTAAAAGAAAAGATAAAGGTTGAAACAGGAGAATTTGGTGGGAAAATGGATGTTAGTTTAGTTAACCATGGTCCTGTTACTATAATGCTAGAAAAAGAAAATGAATAAAAAGAATATTATAAAGTTTGTAAAATTTATGCTAATAGGGATATTGGGATCAATTATAGATTATTCTATAATGATAGCATTAAAAGAAGTGCTGCTTATTCCTGTTTTAATTGCATCAGGAATAGCTTTTACTTTAACATTAATATATACATACTACATGGATATGAAATTTGTTTTTACTGACTTGAAAGAAGAAATTACTAAAAAAAGAATAGTTATGATATTTGTAATTACTTCTATTTTAGGACTATTATTTAATCAATTGATAATGTATGTATTAGTAAAAAAGATATTTTTAAATTATTTAATTTCAAAACTTATATCTGTTTCAATTGTAGGAATCTGGAACTTCATTTCTAAGAAGTTTTTAATAGAAAAAAGAACTTTGGTAAATGCCTGAAAACTTGAAAAATTCACTAAAACATGCTATAATAGATATATGTTCAAGTGAAAGAAAGGATGTCAAAATATGGAATATAATATACAAGAATTTCAATATAATATAGAAAATATTAAACAAGATCTTGCTGTTGAAAACATGAATGTTTCTGAGAGTCAAATTAAGATTCTTCAAGAATATGAGCAAGGTAATATTTTGATGTCTGATATTATTAAGAATGTTTTAGATGAATATAAATAAAAATATTTAATAAAGGATGAACATGAATTCTAAATACTGTTACCCTGGTACAAATGTATTAATAAATAAATTAGAAATTAAAGATGGAGCGAAACTCGAAGAACTCGAGAACGCTCTTATTGTTTGTAAACTTTATGAATTAAGAAAAAAAGGAATAAATGGAAAATTTGATTTAAA
>CAYPPC010000504.1:0-316 GCA_964412435.1 uncultured Paludibacter sp. | reverse complement strand
CTGATCTATATGAATTTGCTGGGAAATTAAGAGATGAAAATATTGCTAAAGATAATTTTAGATTTGCTGATGTAAAATTTATTGAACAAGAATTAATAAGATTATTTGATGAACTAAAATCTGAAGATTATCTTAATGGTAAAAATAAAAAAGAATTATCTAAAAGACTAGCATATTATTTATCAGAACTTAATGTTCTACATCCATTTAGAGAAGGTAATGGTAGAGTAACTAGAGAATTTATTAGACAATTAGCTTTAAAAAATAATTTTCTATTAGATTTAAGAAAGGTTGAACATAAAGAAATCTTAGATGC
>CAYPPC010000503.1:0-1564 GCA_964412435.1 uncultured Paludibacter sp. | reverse complement strand
AACAGTGTTCAAAATAACTCACCCAACACATGCAAGTCAAAAATACAAAAAAAATGTCATTTGTTCCCACAAAAGTAAAGAAAGAATTTACTTCAGGTCAATTGACACCCTATTCAGGATTAAGCGTAATCTCTGATTTTATTAAACATACTGGTATCTACGACTCGTTAAACGAGTGGTTCCCCACTGTACATCATAACGCGAGCCTTTTCAGTACAGCCCAGGTGTTATCAAGCATAATACTGGCAAACCTTTGTGGTGTTCATCGGGTAAGGCGTGTAGAGAACTTCACGCACGACCCGCTAGTTTCCCGTTTGTTGGGCCTGTCTAAAAATATTGATGAGGATACTATTACCCGTCATTTATCCATCATGGGTGAGAGAGGAGCCAGGCAGCTGCATGAATCGTTACTGAAGTTCAATTCAGCAGAGGCTTTACAATGCGGGTTAAGTCAAATAACCCTTGATTGTGACTCCACTGTGTTTACCACTTATGGCAACCAGCAAGGTGCCGAGGCGGGTTATAACCCTCACAAGAAAGGAGCCAAGGGATATCATCCCTTATTGTGCTTTCTATCCGAGACGAAGCTGCTGTTAAACAGTTGGTTCCGTTGCGGGTCAGCTTATACCTCGAACGGCATTTGCGATTTCATGAATGAAACCCTGTCAGCTCTACCCGAGGCTATCAAGCGTGTTTTTTTCAGGGCGGACAGCGGGTTCTTTAACGGGAAGCTTTTTGACTTGCTTGAAAAAGATGGGCACACCTATCTTGTAAAAGTAAAGTTGAAGAACCTGAAAGATTTGCTGCAAGAACAATCATGGGAAAAGGTGGACGCTAAAACATCTGCCTGCAAGTTCACCCACGGTTGTGGCAACTGGCAAAAGGAACGTGCTTTTTATGGTGTGCGTGTCTTAAGGGAACATGTTCAAAAAGAGTATTTCGGGGAGATAGAACTTATCCCCGTGTATGATTACTTCTGTTACTGCAGCAATTTAAAGGGACTGGATGCTATCAAGATACACCGGCTCTATGGTGAGCGTTCCGAGAGTGAGAATTGGATAGAACAAGCCAAAAACAGCCTGTGTGGCGGGCGTACCATCACCCGGGACTTTTGGGTAAATGACATGTTATGGCAACTCTCCCAACTGGCATACAACATATCGATAATGATACGATACGATACCGACTTCTGGGCTTGGTGCCAGGAGCATACAACGTTTCGCCGCTGGTTTATATGTGTACCGGGCAAGGTGGTCAAGTCAGCAAGAAGGGTAACGGTAAAGATGCCTAAAGAGTACTACTGGAAACAGAAATGGAGAGATTTTGAACAACAACTGGCATGCAAGGTTGCCGTTTAGAGTAAAACGCACTCCGAGAACCTCGGTTTCCCGCCACATTAATCTTTGTAGTGGGTATGGTGTATGGACACGATTGTAAAACTGATGAGAAATGAACATTATTAAACCGCCTTAGCGGGTAAAAGTACCCCGAGAAACCATAAATGGTTATTGGGAGTAAAAAAAAAGTGGTATATCAACTAAAAAAATAATGAAATGCCACTCAC
>CAYPPC010000502.1:0-1568 GCA_964412435.1 uncultured Paludibacter sp. | reverse complement strand
AATATTTCTTTGTAAAAAATCAAAATAGACAGACACTATCTTCTGGTCAGGTTCAAAATAAGGTTGGTCACTGAAATGAGTGTGGAAACTCCGGAAAGCGCCAGCGTGGTAACGGTACCGATATCTGAGCTTTTTGATTTCACCTTATTGGGCTCCACATAAAGAATGTCGTTCTGCTGCAGATAGTAGTTGGGTGAATAAATCAGATAAGGGTCGTTCAGGTTGATAGGGATCACCTCTTTTCTTGCATCGGCATGTTCCCGGATTATTTTCACATTTTCCCGCACTCCGTAAATGGTCATATCACCGGCCAGTGCCAGCGCCTGAAGCACGTTTACTTTTTCATTATCAACGCGGAAAGTACCGGGTCGGGCCACTTCGCCCACCACTGATATTTTGTAATCCACAAAACTGACAATTACAATGGGCATCTCTTTGAAGTTGCTACTGATTTTGTCTAAAATGGCACTCTCGGCTTCCCGCCGTGTTTTACCTTGCAGTTTAATCATTCCCACTGTCGGGAAATTGATATAACCCTCATTATCAACCAGGTATTTCTGCAAGCTTTGTGCTCCGGAAGAGCTTCCACCCGTTACACTCGTAGTTGGATAGAGCAGGTTAAACGGAAGTCCGGCTTCACGCTCTGAAGCATTCACAGTAATTGTAAGCATGTCATTCGGAAGAATGCGTGCATCGTACACTACCGGCCGGATCGACTCCAGGTCGGTTTCACTGATTTTTTCAACATCCTGCAAATAAGGGATTTTTTTGAAGTTACTGCAGGAGGTAAAAAGCATTCCGGCAGTCAGAAAGAGAAGTAAATAATGTCTGATTCTCATATTTAATGATTTAAGAAGGATAGTCACTTTTTGTATATCTTTAGATTCTTTATACCACTTGAAACTGAGCTAATTCCTTTTTTTCGAAATATCCTGCAAAGATACAAAAAAACAATTTTATTTCAACTATATTTCATTACTCTTGATCCAAGTTAGCAGCTTTTACCCAAAAGAACACTCCTGAAAGTCAGCAATCTGTACAAACTTCTGAAACTTAAGCTAAACTCCCTGCTCCTAACAGTTAAATCTGCATGTTGCTAAAATTTCCAAATGATTGATAATCTTGCAAAATGGACTATGTCATAGCATTATGCTTAATCTGGTTTGATCACCTTATTCCCGGCTCTTTTCGTATACCTGAATATTTTTGCACATGTGATTTCAACAAAAAAATCCGGAAACCTGAAGATGAGACTTCAAGTTCCCGGATTAATCTTATGCTTTTATTTGTATCGCGGTACAGAGCGGGATGTTTACTTTAACATCACTTTTAGAACGCTCTTTTTGCCACCTGCCGTAACCGACACAAAGTAGACTCCCTTATTTTCAGATTCGAGATGGAGTGTATGACTGAGTTTTCCGGCGGCTTTGAAATTCTCGGAATAAACAAGCTGTCCATGGATATTATAAACTTGCAGTTTCACAGAATCACCAGCCGGCAATTCACCGCTCACCACCATTTTACCTTGTGAAGGGTTGGGCGAAACACTTAGATTCAGCTCATTGATA
>CAYPPC010000501.1:0-1576 GCA_964412435.1 uncultured Paludibacter sp. | reverse complement strand
AAGTATAACATCTACTATGTATTATAATATATCAATTATAAAAGAAAGTAATACATTTACAGATTATGGACTAGCTTATAATTTAACATCAACTAATACAAACAATAACGGAACTATAATTCCATCATCACCTAAAAATCTATGTTACTTTTTAACTGGCGAAGGAGAAGAAGTTCTAGGTAATGGAACATTTATAGGACCTACAAATGGAAATAAAGTACATACATATACATTAAAATTATACTTTCCAGATGAAGAATATCAAATAGAAAATCAAAGTAAATCATTTGAATTTTATATAAGTATCAATGAGGGTGAGAAAACAGGGGATGAATGTAAACAAATACCAATCCAGATAGGAGACATTATCCTAGCTAATAATGGTGGCATTGAAAACATAACAGAAGCACCTACTTCACTATTTGATTCTATTAATCCAAGCGATGAAAATAAAATGTATAAAATGGAAGATGACTATGGAGACTCATATTATTTTAGAGGGGCTAAAACTTACGTAAACAATAATCTAATTTTTGCAGAACACCAATGGAAGATAATAAGAATAAATGGAGATGGAAGCTTAAGAATAATCTATAATGGAACATGCCCAGGAAATCAATGCTCAATAAATACAACCGGAACTGGAACGCATATGATGCTGCCATCAGGAAACTCATTATATAACTCAGATGGCTGGTCAGCATATAATTTAACAAATTATAATGATAACAAATATGTAGGTTATATGTATGGAGGAGCAAATGGAGTAGCTTCAACAAGTAGATTACAAGCTACAACAAATGAAACAAATACACGTATAAAATCATATTTAGATTCATGGTATGAAATAAATATAAGTGGAACTGATTATGAAGATTATATAACAGACACATTATTTTGTAATGATAGAGAAATAGATACAATAAGCGGTTATGGTAATGGTTTAGGATATGCTAAAAATCAAACCGCATATATGGCTAGATATAGACTTATTACAAATAAAACACCAAGTATAAAATGTAATGATCAAAACGATAGATTTACAATAACAAATTATAATAATGCAATAGTACCAGGAAATAATAAATTAGACTATCCAATAGGATTATTAACAGCAGATGAAGGATCACTTGCTGGATTAAAAAATGGTTCAAGTAACTCAACAAATTATTTATATACAAATCAGATATTTTGGACTATGTCCCCGTGTGGCTTCCGTAGCTCTTATGCTTATGTGTGGTTCGTCGGTTCGGACGGCTACCTCGGCAATGTCAACGTCACTTTTGCGAGGGGCGTGCGCGGCGTCTTAAATCTGGCCTCTAATACGCCTATTACAGGGACAGGAACAACTCTTGACCCCTATGTAGCCGGAGAGTGATAAGTCTCTCTATTTCATCTGGAAAAGCCCGAGAACTCCTTCGAGGGCGGCATCTATGTTAATCACTAAACAAAGAAAAGAAAGCCGAATTAAGTTTTAAGTAAGCCCATCACGGCAAGCCGTGATGGGCTCGCCCTACGAAGTAGGGCGAGTTCTAAGAAAAAACCTTGTTTTTTCTTAGAACTTGGCCTTATAATC
>CAYPPC010000500.1:0-1578 GCA_964412435.1 uncultured Paludibacter sp. | reverse complement strand
CCCGCTTGGGAAAGGCAGCCAATTTTTCGGTGAGAAGACTCTCATCACCTACCAGAATGATCTCAGCGTCTGAATTGAGGCTTGCCAATACAGCACCTTCCACCTCAGGACCGGGTGGTGCATCTGTTCCCATGGCATCCAATGCAATACGCACAGAGATATCCTTTATCTATAATCAGCTCTAAAGACTGGGGATATCCCGCACTTTGACTGGACATCCCCACAAAAGCACTCAGTCGTTCTGGGGTTTGACAACAACACGGCCTTTGTAGAAGCCGGTTTTCAGGCAAACACGATGAGGCAGCTTGGCTTCGCCGGAATCGGGACATTCAACGACGTTGGGAGCCGTGATCGCATGATGAGAACGACGCATTCCTTTTTTGGCCTTGCCGGTACGTCTCTTGGGTACTGCCATGGTAATTACTCCTTATCCTTCTCGGGCGCCAGATCTGGAAACATTGTTGCCAGTGCTGACAACCCCTGGTTATCTGATATTCGCTGTGACACACTTGCTTGCTCACAGCCGCAAATTTTAACATTCAAATCAGCGCCACAGCGTCCACAAACCCCTTTACAGGTGTCGCTGCAGACATAGATATAAGGCTCAGACAACACAACCTCTTCCCAGACATAGGGAGCGAGATTGATCGCCGTATCCTGCATTTCACTGCCGGAATAGTTCCTGCTCATTTCCAAAGAAAGAAAGTCCGCTTCATCAGGGGAGCGGGTTATCTCTTTAAACGTGTTTCCAGAAATGTGTTCGAAAATCCATCGAACGGATACGGAAAATGGGACAGCCATTGAAGCAAGGCACTGGCAACAGGTTCCGTGATAGCTGCCATTCACTTTGCCGCGAAAGGTATAGGTGTCACGAAATTTGTCAATTCTGCCGGAAACATGCACTGTTTCCACAGCAACCGCTTTGGTTTCAGGCGGTTGAATGGACTCTACAGGGGTGCATTCCTCAATTTCATAGCCGTCGCCACTGATGCTGGAAATTGGAATCGTTAGAACGTTCATGGAACAGTATTCTTTCCGTGGCGCAATAATAGCCTATTGTATCAAAACCCGCCTGAATATTTCAAAAAACTTCATCACTCACAGGAGCCAGCCTGCCCTTCCTGGACAAGCTGCCCTTTTTATATAACGAAAAACAGCCCCGTCTGGAAGACATTGGGCACTGCCGTTGTTTCGTTGCATAAAGAGCTTTACAGGGCGACAAAAAATGCTCTGGAAAACGCTGAACGAAAGCGTTTAAAGTCTTTTTTGAAGTAATCTATCCGAGGCTTTTACGGCTATGTTTCAGCAGGACAGTTGCCCTTATGGCAGGAATTTAGTATACTAATCACGCCTCCGGGCAGGGCTTTGTCTGCCCGCCAGAAAGAGGGCATTACCGCGCTGAACTTCCCCCCTACCTATAAGGAATCCGCTATGTTTTCTGTCAGAACGTTTTGGACTGCCGCACTTTTTGTGGCACTGGCTCTAAGTCTGGCGCTGCCTGTTGCCGTGGCGGCACCGGCTGAAAAACTTCCCTGGACATTGCGGGAACATTATACTTTCAGCGGTGGTGTTCTTCGT
>CAYPPC010000499.1:0-1578 GCA_964412435.1 uncultured Paludibacter sp. | reverse complement strand
CAAAGCTTTTGATCTGATTATGCAATATATTGATTTCAGAAAATAAGCATCGCCGCACCGGATGAATGAACTGAAGGCTGTCTTGCTCAAGGCAGCCTTTTTATCTGTCTGTTTTTGTGCAAGAATGTTCAAGAAGCGCTCTTTTGTTTCCTAATTCACTAATAATATTATACTTTTGTAATGACTAAAGATATTTATAATAAGAGATAAAGCATGAAAATCGCAATTGTTGGAACCGGCTATGTCGGCCTGGTATCGGGAGCCTGTTTTGCCGAAATGGGAGTAAATGTCAGCTGCATCGATATTGACGAGCGGAAAATTGAGAACCTGAAAAAGGGGATTATTCCCATTTATGAACCGGGACTGGAAAGCATGGTGAAACGCAATGCTGAAGCCGGCAGACTTCACTTTACAACACGCCTGGAGGAGGTGCTGGATGATGCAGACATAATATTCAGTGCGGTAGGGACTCCTTCGGATGAAGATGGCAGTGCCGACCTGCAGTATGTGCTGAATGTGGCGCGTGAAATAGGACAGAAGATGAATGAGCATGTGCTATTAGTCACCAAAAGTACCGTACCCGTGGGTACCTCCAAAAAGATAAAAACAGTTATCAGGGAGGAGCTTGAAAAAAGGGGTGTTGATATTCCCTTTGATGTAGCCTCCAATCCTGAATTTTTGAAAGAGGGTGATGCCATCAATGATTTTATGAGTCCTGACCGCGTGGTGGTGGGTACCGACAGCGAGAAAGCCAAAGAGCTTCTCACCCGGCTCTACCGTCCTTTTTTGCTGAATAACTTCCGGGTAATTTTTATGGATATTCCTTCGGCCGAGATGACAAAATATGCTTCGAACGCCATGCTTGCAACACGCATCAGCTTTATGAATGATATTGCCAACCTGTGTGAGCTGGTGGGTGCAGATATTAATATGGTGCGGAAAGGCGTAGGCAGTGACTCGCGCATCGGAGGAAAATTTCTCTATGCCGGAACCGGCTACGGCGGCTCCTGCTTCCCGAAAGATGTGCAGGCTCTGATTCGCACGGGAGATGAAGCGGGCTACGAACTAAGGCTGCTGAAGGCTGTGGAAGAGGTGAATAAAAACCAAAAAGAAGTGCTCTACCGCAAACTGCTGAAGCGCTGGGGGAAAGATATGCGTGGAAAAACAGTGGCTGTTTGGGGACTTGCATTTAAGCCCAACACCGATGACATTCGTGAAGCGCCCGCATTTGAGGTGATCAAGAAGCTGCTGCGTGCAGGCGCTGCTGTAAGAGCATACGATCCGGTGGCTATTCCGGCCTCGGAGGCGCACGTGGATTATCTGAAAAAAGTTATACCGGACAGTGAGATTTTTGACAAGCTCATTTTTGCCAAAGACATTTATGATGCAGCTTTAGAGGCAGATGCCGTGCTGCTCGTTACCGAGTGGAAAGAGTTCAGGATGCCGGGCTGGAGAGTGTTGCACAAAGTGATGCGCACTCCTTTGGTGCTGGATGGCCGCAACATTTATGACGGCAATGAGCTGGCAGAACTGGGGTATGAGTATGAGGGGATTGGATAGTTTTGACGTTTAATGTTC
>CAYPPC010000498.1:0-1586 GCA_964412435.1 uncultured Paludibacter sp. | reverse complement strand
TGGCCCTCGCAGACGGAACAACGACCATCACCCGTATTGAAGGAGAAGCGCGAGGCCGTCCAGCCACGTAATTTGGCTTCACGAGTTTGGGCAAATTGTTGGCGTACATCATCCCAGAAACCAATATAGGTCGAAGGGCATGAACGTGGTGTTTTACCAATTGGGGTTTGGTCGACTTCTAAGACGCGCTCAAGTTTTTGCCATCCCTCAATTGAATCACAACCTTGCCATTGAGGCGACTCCTTGTTGGCGAGAGCAAGCTTTACATTTTCCAGTAAAACATCGCGTGCGAGACTGGACTTGCCAGACCCGGACACACCAGTAATCACTGAAAGACGATTAAGGGGAACCCGTGCATTCACATGCTGTAAGTTATGCAGATGTGCACCATGTACCTCAAGCCAATCAATGTCGGCATCTATAGCTCGTCGTGGATTCAACGGGTGTTGTAAAGGCTGAGCAAGGTATTTGCCCGTTAAAGACTCAGGCGTGTTAATGATGTCTTCATAACTTCCTTGTGCGACTACGGTACCTCCACGTACACCAGCGCCTGGGCCGATATCGATAATATGCTCTGCGCGTCGAATAGTGTCTTCGTCGTGCTCTACTACCACGAGGGTATTGCCATTACCTTCTAATTTACTTAAAGCATTCAGTAAAATTTGATTATCACGAGGATGTAAACCAATCGTTGGTTCATCAAGAATATAGCAAACACCTTGTAGGTTTGAACCGAGTTGCGCCGCTAGACGAATACGCTGGGCTTCACCACCTGAAAGAGTGGGGGCTGAGCGATCGAGGTTTAAATAATTCAACCCTACGGAAGACATAAAGTTCAAGCGGTTTTGAATTTCACTCAAGATATCACGAGCAATTTCTGCTTGTCGAGCATCTAACTGTAAACCAGTAAAGAATTCCTGAGCCTCTTGAATGGACATCAGGCTTATATCGGTAATCGAGCGTCCTTGCCATTGTACAGCGCGGGCCACGGGATTAAGACGAGTACCATCGCAGCTAAGGCAATGACTTAGGTAGCTCGACTCTTCTTCATTTAACCAATTACTTTCTTCACCTGTTTGCTCGGCATCAAAGTTAGGAATGTTTAAACCTGTACCAAAGCAGGTAACACACCAGCCATGTCGTGAGTTGTAAGAAAATAAACGTGGGTCAGGTTCAGGGTAGCTGGTGCTACATGACGGACAAACTCGCTTAGTCGAAAAGTGACTTTGTTGCAGACTCTGTGCAGAAATTTCTTGCTCGCGATCAAGAGGATAGAGGATGCTACATAGGCCTTGGCCATGTTGCAGGGCTTGACTGAGTGCGGTTGCTAAGGCTTTTTCATCTTTTGCATCAATGACTAAATCGGCTACGGGTAATTCAATCGTATGTTCTTTATACCGATCTAAACGAGGCCAAGGTGAGACAGGAATAAACTCGCCATCTACACGGAGGTGGGTATAGCCCTTGCTATCCGCCCATTTCGCCAAATCAGTATAGTAACCCTTACGGGCAGTGACTAAGGGAGCGAGTAAGCCAATGCGTTGGCCTTTGTGCTCGCGCATAATTAAGGCTTGAATCTGTTCTTT
>CAYPPC010000497.1:0-1601 GCA_964412435.1 uncultured Paludibacter sp. | reverse complement strand
ATAAAATACTTGCATCTCCCGAGCATAAACTCTATATTAGCGGAAATTATGTACTCGACCGATGGAGTTTCTCATCAGGAGTTCAATATGTAGGCAATATTTATACTACTCTGAACCCTGATCCGATAAAAGAAAGCTACTTTTTATGGAACGCCAGAGCTAACATAAAAATAAATAACATGATTAGTCTCTTTGCGAAAGGTGAAAATCTGTTGAATCAAAAATATGAAATTAACGCTGGTTTTCCAATGCCGGGAACAACTGTATTCGGAGGTTTTCAGCTCAACTTTTAATTATAAATTCAAACAACAGCATAAATGAATCTTTTAGGTCACGCTTTTTTATCTTTTAATGATGCTGAAATTTTATGCGGCAACATGATGGGTGATTTTGTCAAAGGCAAAAAGATTCTGGACACTTATCCCCCAAAGATTAAAGAGGGATTAATGCTCCATCGCAAAATAGATAGTTTTACTGACAATCACCCGGTTGTAGCCGATGCGAAGGAGCACTTTCGGGCCGATTACAAACTATATTCGGGAGCCATCATAGATGTACTGTTTGATCATTTTCTGGCAAATGACGATAGGTACTTCTATGATGAGCTTCAACTATCTAAGTTTACTGACAATGTATTTGTTCAGCTAAAAAAGACCGACCAATACCAGACTCCTTCGTTCAAAAACCTTCGTACTCATCTTCAGAATGAAAATGTGCTAAACAAGTTCAGAACTATAGACGGTTTACGTACTGCCATGCACAAACTTTGCAACAGAATGTACAATACAATCGATGAAAGCAAAGCCTACGAAAGCACTCTTAAAAACTACGATGCACTGAATCAGCACTATAACATTTTTATCGATGATGTTGTATTATATGCCAAAAACGAATTAAATTCTCAAATTTAATCTTTATATTTGGGCAAGAAATCGGTTAAAAACATATAAGCACTACAACTATGAACAGACGCAATTTTTTAAAATCGGTTGCACTGGTCGGTGCAGCAGCAACCTCAATCAGAGAAGTAGAAGCTATGACCTTGCTTTCCCAAAACTTCAAAGCTAATAATCCGACCCTGAACTACGATATGGTTGCCATTCTTGGTGGCGAACCTGAAGTTATGTTTCGAAAAGCCATTGCCGAATTGGGCGGCATGAAAAACTTTATCAAAAAAGGAGACAAAGTAGCTGTTAAGCCTAATATTGGCTGGGACAAAACACCCGAACTGGGAGCAAACACAAACCCCAAACTCATTTCTGAAATTATAAAACAATGCTTTGATGCAGGAGCAAGAGAAGTTACCGTATTTGATCACACATGCGATGACTGGCGCAAATGCTACGCAAACAGCGGTATAGAAGAAGCAGCCAAAGCAGCCGGCGCAAAGGTAGTCCCTGCTCATCTTGAGATTTACTACAAAGATGTTTCACTGCCAAAAGGCAAAAGTCTGAAAAAGGCCAAAATTCATCAGGCAATTGTTGATGCCGACAAATGGATAAATGTACCAATCCTAAAAAATCACGGAGGCGCACAGCTCACCATTTCAATGAAAAACTATATGGGCATTGTGTGGGACCGAGGCTATTTCCACGCCAACG
>CAYPPC010000496.1:0-1606 GCA_964412435.1 uncultured Paludibacter sp. | reverse complement strand
CCCCCATAGTGGACTTTCACCACCAAGTTAATGACCATGCACGGCACACATAAAAGGCCCTTTCATTAAAAATGAAAGGGCTTTTTGTCTATCCTGTTTTTCCCGGCCCGGAAAAGCCGGTATGTTTATTTCTATAACTGCTTGTAAAGTATTGCGTCAATGTGCCTCGAGCCAATTATCACCCACCCCAAAGTCGGCAACAATCGGAACGCGTAATTTCACCACCTGTTCCATTTTCTCCACAACCAGTTGTTTCACCTCATCCAGCTCTGCCTTCGGAACTGTAAAGTTCAATTCGTCATGCACCTGCATGGTCATTTTGGTTTTGAGCTCTCTTTGCTCAATCTCCTGCTGAATTTCAATCATCGCCAGCTTGATAATATCAGCTGCCGAGCCCTGAATCGGCGCATTAATTGCATTTCGCTCTGCAAAACCCCGCACAATGGCATTCATTGAATTAATATCTTTCAGAAAACGCTTCCGTCCATAAATAGTCTCCACGTACCCCTTCTCCTTTGCTTTCTGAATAGCCTCATCCATATACTTTTTCACTCCGGGGTAACTTTCAAAATAGCCATCGATCAGCTCTTTGGCCTCTGCCCGCGGGATAGCCAGTCTTTCTGCCAGTCCAAAAGTGGAAATACCATATATGATACCAAAGTTAGCTGTTTTAGCTCTGTTCCGCATCTCCGGTTTCACCTCATCCATCGCCACCTTATAAATTTTAGCAGCAGTAGCTGCGTGAATATCCTGCCCCTGATTAAAAGCCGCAAGCATCGCTTCATCATTACTCAGGTGAGCCATAATACGCAGTTCAATCTGCGAGTAGTCGGCACTGAGGAAAATCTCCCCCTCATCAGGGATAAAGGCCTTCCGGATTTCACGTCCCTGCTCATCCCGCACCGGGATATTCTGAAGATTGGGATTCGTAGAACTGAGACGCCCGGTGGCTGCCACAGTCTGATTGAAGGAGGTATGAATACGCCCGGTATTGGGATTGACTATCTGCGGCAAGGCATCAATATAGGTGCTCAGAAGTTTTCTTACCCCCCGGTAGTCGAGAATTTTGCCCACAATAGGATGCTTCGTTTTCAATTTTTCAAGCACCTCCTCTGCCGTGGAATACTGTCCGGTTTTGGTCTTCTTAGCCTTTTCATCCAGCTTCAGATGATCAAAAAGCACTTCACCCACCTGCATGGGCGAACCCACGTTAAACTCAACACCGGCCATTTCAATAATTTCACGCTCCACGGCTGCCAGCTGAGCCGTAAGAATTTCGGAACTCTCACGCAAAGCGTCAGAATCGATTCTTACTCCATTTAACTCTATTGTAGCCAAAACACGCATCAGAGGCATCTCCATCTCGTAAAAAAGCTTCTCCATTCCATTTTCGGCTAGCTCCTTTTCCAGAATATTTTTCAATTGTAGTGTAATATCTGCGTCTTCCGATGCGTAGTCACGCAAAACTTCAATATCCACCTTGCGAATGTCCTGTTTTGATTTAGGAACACCCGCAAACAGATCCTCGTAACGCATGGTTTTATAATTCAGGTAGATATCGGCCATATAGTCCATACCATGACGCAACTCGGGTTGCAACAGATAA
>CAYPPC010000495.1:0-1607 GCA_964412435.1 uncultured Paludibacter sp. | reverse complement strand
GGACGAGACGATTAATAAAGAATTGTGGATAGAAGTGAGCAAAAAAATCACCCCCGAACTCAAGCGCGAAGGTTTGATGCGTGAGGTCATTCGTTTTGTTCAATCAGCACGTAAAAATGCTGGGCTAAATGTTGATGATCGGATTGAACTGAAGTTAAAAACCGCTGATGAACAGCTAAGCCAAACTATCGACGAATATCGAGACGTAATTTTTGCGGAAACTTTAGCTATTGGTGATTCGCCAAGTGGCGGTTATCAGGAAACGGTGGTGATAGAAGGTGGCGAATTAAATATTAATTTAGCCAAGACAGGAAGGAAGTGAAGGTTGCTATGCAAGATGAAAAGCAATCCGAAAAAAGATTGACAGTTAGGGTGGTAGCCGGTTGCCTGGTGGTAAAAGACGGTAAGTTTTTGTTTGTGCGTGAAAATAAGAAAAAAGAGCGAACAGTAAATGGCAAACGGCAGTTGGCTCAAGGTCTTTGGGGTTTGCCGTCTGGTCACGCTGTCGAGGGTGAAACTTTTGAACAAGCGTCGATTCGTGAAACTATGGAAGAAACGGGGTTGGATGTAGAATTGTCGGGCAAGGTAGGAGTTTTTCACGAACATGAGCTAGCTCCAGTGGTACATATTTTTCGAGCTAAAGTCTTGGGCGGTGAACTTAAGCCCAGAGATGACAGCATAGGTGAGGCGAAGTGGCTGAGTTTGTCTGAAGTGAAAGACCTATCTGTCCAGGGGTTGCTCCGTGGTGAGTTTGTGATGGAATCTGTCCTGTCGGTGGGGTAGTCGGGGCGGTCCCTGTCTATTTGACTTTTTTCACAAACTGTGCTATTATGAAAGAGTAAGGTTATGTAAAAACAAAAATATGAGTATATTTCGTCGCAATAAACTTTTTCAGTCTCGTCGCCTGGCATTTGCGCCAATTGATCCGCTAGATGATGGCTTATATGACTTAATTGAGCAGGAACGGCGCGAATCGGGGTCGTTTTATGACCATTTGACGAGCGAAGATGCAAATTTTTCATGGCTCGACAACGACCATGGTGGCTTGGAATTTTCCAACGATTAAGCTACAATTGAAACATGAAATTACTTGTTACTGGAGGGGCTGGGTACATCGGTTCGCACACCGTTATCGAGCTAATAACAAAGGGTCACGACGTGGTGGTGATCGACAATTTGAGCAATAGCTCTCAGGAGGCGCTACGCCGAGTCGATGAGATTGCTGGCAAATCGGTCAAGTTCTACGAGGCCGATGTTCGTAGTAGTGACGTACTAGATGATATTTTTGTGACTAATGGTATCGAGGCAGTGATTCATTTCGCTGGGTTAAAAGCGGTCGGCGAGTCGGTCGAAAAGCCACTGTCGTATTATCAGAACAATATCGATTCAACTCTGGCTCTGCTTGAGTCGATGCAAAAACACGACGTAAAAAAGCTAGTCTTTAGCTCGTCGGCGACAGTTTATGGCGATGCGCCAATTCCATATTCAGAGAATTCACCCATTGGACGCAGTATCTCTAGTCCATATGGTCGGACAAAATATTTTATTGAGGAAATTATTGGTGATTTTAGTGTCATTGGGATGGGGGCCGTTGTAACCAAGAATGT
>CAYPPC010000494.1:1106-1614 GCA_964412435.1 uncultured Paludibacter sp. | reverse complement strand
TGGAGGACAGGGTAGATTAAGACCATTTTATTGTCCGGATCTTAATGATACGATATGGTATAAACGACCCGCACCACCCATGGAACTCGGCAAGTGGATAAAGATACCCGGTGAAGAACTTGTCTTCAAAAATGGAAAGTTAATTTCCAAAGAAATAACAGATATTTTTTAAGTAAAGACAAAAATATGAAAAAATACAGTTATTTATTGCTTATCTTTTTATTGATAAATGGCACAGTTTGTTTTATTGAAGCACAACAGTTTCCAACTCCGAAGGACAGATATACGTTTGAGTTTATAAAAAAATCCAAAACTCCTGACATGTTATACATAAACGATACGATTGTTTATTTAATGGATAAATCTCCATTAGAAAGATTTTCAAACTATAAGAATTTGTTTGCTTCTTATAAGCAAATTTACATGGTAGAAGTTAATGTAGAATTTGGTGCAGAAATTCCACCACTTCGTGACACACCTTATCAGGTGATTTGGTCTTTAAAAGACG
>CAYPPC010000494.1:0-1096 GCA_964412435.1 uncultured Paludibacter sp. | reverse complement strand
TATTAATTTTTACAGTATATGGCCAAGTAAGTACAAGTCAGTTTTCTCCAACAATGAACAGTACAAATTAATGGAAAAACTCACTAAAGTAAATTTCGATAAGGCCAAACGCCCATTATCAAGTAATCCATACAGACATGTAAATAAAATCGGCATGATGCCAGCTAAGTGGCTAAACGATACATTGTTAATAAAAAGAGCTGTAAAACCTCATGAAGACATTAACAAATGGTTAATATCAACGCCTTGTGAGGAACTTGTCTTTAAAAATGGAAAGTTAATTTCCAGAGAAACAACAGATATTTATTAAACAAATATTTTGATCAAAATTCACAGATATCAAATGCCTGATATAGAATTGAAATTAAACACATCAATATAAACAAATTCTACTTAAAATTAATCTCGTCATGAAAACTATTAAACTCCTCTTTATTTTTATTAGTTTATTTCTAACAATGGCTGTAGGTCAAAATGTTCAGTTAGTAAAACCGGATTACGGGATAATTGAAAAAGAAATTAATGATAGCTCCTCCATATATTACTATTCTCAATTAATGGAACGATTTCAAAAAGGTGACTCTACATTTACTATCGAAGAAAAAAGACATTTATACTATGGTTTTGTTTTCCAAGATAATTATTCACCTTACAATAGATCGCAATACACAGATAGCATAAGAACAATCAGGCAAAAACAAAATCTCAATAATGAAGATTATTACAAATTACTGGATTATTCGAGTAAAATATTAAAAGATGATCCATTTAATACTAATATAATTTCTACTAAACTAATGGCATACGAAAAACTACAAAATGAAAAAAGTTTCAAAACAACATTAAATCAATTTAAGATAGTTATTGATGCCATTCTTAGTTCCGGAAATGGTGCAACTAAGGAAATGGCTTTTTATGTCATAGACGTTCCTCACGAATATACTGTTCTTAATGTTTTGGGATTCAGGTATGCCGGAAGACAAAGTTTAGTGGAGCATTATGATTATCTAGAAGTAGAGGAAAATGAATATAAAATTAAAGGGTTGTATTTTGATATTACTCCAAGCTTAAATTTCTTAAATTCAAGAAACGCACA
>CAYPPC010000493.1:0-1616 GCA_964412435.1 uncultured Paludibacter sp. | reverse complement strand
GATTGATTTCATCGAAAAAAAACGAACCCGAATGGCTGTTGGAATTTCGGTTAAAAGCCTATCGCCATTGGCTGACAATGAAACTGCCCGACTGGGCACAGCTGAAAATACCGGAAATTGATTTTCAGGATATTATTTATTACGCCGACCCCACCAACAAAAAGACTCCAAAATCGTTGGACGAAGTTGATCCGGAATTGCTGAAAACATTCGAGCGACTGGGAATTCCGCTTAACGAGGCGTTGCGGTGGATGCTGTTATGGACAGCGTTTCCATTAAAACTACTTTCAAGGAAGTGCTAGCCGAAAAAGGAATTATTTTCAGTTCGTTCAGCGAAGCTGTGAAGCATCATCCCGATTTGGTGAAAAAATATTTGGCAACGGTTGTTCCGTACAAAGACAACTTCTATGCGGCTTTAAATTCGGCTGTTTTCAGCGATGGTTCGTTCGTATATATTCCCAAAGGCGTTCGCTGCCCGATGGAATTATCCACGTATTTCAGAATAAATGCGCAAAATACCGGCCAGTTCGAGCGTACGCTCATTGTCGCCGACGATAATTCATACGTAAGCTATCTCGAAGGATGTACTGCTCCTATGCGCGACGAAAATCAGTTGCACGCCGCCGTGGTGGAAATTATTGCCCTTGAAAATGCCGAAGTGAAATACTCAACCGTGCAAAACTGGTATCCGGGTGATAAAAACGGTAAGGGCGGAGTGTATAACTTTGTTACTAAACGAGGCATTTGCAAAGGTAACAACTCAAAAATATCGTGGACTCAGGTTGAAACCGGTTCGGCCATCACCTGGAAATATCCGTCGTGCATTATGGCAGGCGACAACTCCATTGGAGAATTTTATTCGGTGGCCGTTACCAACAACTTCCAACAAGCCGATACAGGGACAAAAATGATTCACCTGGGCAAGAATACCCGCAGCCGCATCGTTTCCAAAGGGATATCGGCAGGAAGCAGCCAGAACAGCTATCGCGGCTTGGTAAAAGTTTCGAAAAAAGCCGTAAACGCACGTAATCACTCGCAATGCGACAGTTTGCTGCTAACCGATCATTGCGGAGCACACACTTTCCCCTATACCGACATTCAGAATCCGACAGCGATTTTGGAACACGAAGCCACCACTTCGAAAATCAGCGAAGATCAGATTTTCTACTGCAATCAACGGGGATTGGATGAAGAAGAAGCCATCGGTTTAATCGTTAACGGTTACGTGAAGGAAGTGGTGAACAAACTTCCGATGGAGTTCGCCGTTGAAGCTCAAAAACTGTTGCAAATCAGTCTGGAAGGAAGCGTAGGATGATTTAGTTATCAGTTTACAGTTTTGTAATTGAAACTTGTGCGAAAAATATAGAATCCGTCAGGTTATTTTTTAGTCTGGCGGATTTTTTCGTACTACATCTCACCATTTTGTTTTATAGCAACAGTTGTACAACTGCGGATTCCAACATTTCACATGGTGATGTTCATTATTATGTTATGGTCTTATTTGGCGAAATCAAATCAGAGATTATGTGAGAATCTTCTTTCGTTTTAGAATTGACATATATAAAAGAACCAAAACAGAAAGAATAAAACTAATTGAACTCATTATAATCCCACTT
>CAYPPC010000492.1:463-1628 GCA_964412435.1 uncultured Paludibacter sp. | reverse complement strand
TATTTTGTCAACAGCCGTTGGCTCGGCGGCACCCTGACCAACTATCAGACGGTCTGCAGAAGTATTGGAAGACTTGGTTATCTCCAGGAAATGGAAGCGGATGGCACCATTGAGAAATTCAATAAAAAAGAAGCGGCCATGTTCCGTAAAGAGCGTTTGAAGCTCGAAAAGAACCTCTCCGGTATTCAGAAAATGCCCGGGCTGCCTTCCGCCGTCTTCGTCATTGACGCCGGTCGTGAAAGCATTGCCATTAAAGAAGCCCGCCGTCTCGGCATCCCCTGTATTTCCGTCATCGACACCAACTGTGATCCTGACGATGTGGATCTGCCCATCCCCGGCAACGACGACGCCATCCGCGCCATCGATCTGTACACACGCCTCGTGGCCGACGCCGTCATCGAAGGCAAGATGCGCCGCGAAAAACTGGAACAGGAAGAGCTGGAAGCCCAGATGATCAGCAGCGAAGGCAGCGACCTCATCGACGATGCGGAAGCGGATCTGGCGGAAGAAAAAGCCGTTGATTCCGATGAAGCCTATGACGATCAGTACAAGACTGAAGACACTGCTGAAGTGGAAAAGGCCGAAGACACAGAAGAAGCCGACTCAGAAGAGGCATAAATTCTTCGCCCCTCTTCAATTCCCGTATTACAGCCTTAAATCATTGAAAACAAACCCTAATCAAGGAGATCAATAAATGGCTATCTCAGCAGCAACAGTAAAAGAACTCAGAGATGCTACCGGTGCCGGAATGATGGACTGCAAACGTGCGCTGGAAGAAAACAACGGCAATTTTGATGAAGCGATCAAATATCTGCGCGAAAAAGGCATGGCGAAAGCCGCCAAGCGTGCTTCCAAGGTCGCCTCTGAAGGCGCCGTGGCCTCTTATATCCACATGGGCGGGAAAATCGGCGTCCTCGTAGAAGTCAATTGCGAAACGGACTTCGTTGCCCGCGGTGAAATCTTCCAGACCTTCGTCCGTGATATCTGCCTGCAGATTTGTTCCGCCATGCCCTCCTATATCTCTCCTGAAGAGATTCCGGCCGAAGCCTATAATGCGGAAAAAGAAGTCTATGTGAATCAGGCGAAAGCCACGGGCAAGCCTGAAGCCATGCTCGAAAAGATCGCTGAAGGCAAAATGAAAAAATGGTTCAGCGAAGTCTGCCTT
>CAYPPC010000492.1:0-453 GCA_964412435.1 uncultured Paludibacter sp. | reverse complement strand
GAACAATAAACCACAGGCATCTGCATCCATGGCACAACCCGTTTATAAAAGGATCATGCTCAAGCTCAGTGGCCAGGCGCTGGAAGGCGTCGAAGGCACAGGCGGCATTGATTTTGCCACGGTAGGCAAGTTTTGTGATGAAGTGGCTGAAGTCGCCCGTCTGGGCGTTGAAATCGGACTGGTTGTGGGCGGTGGCAATATTTTCCGCGGCGCACAAACGGAACGTTCCGGTCTTGACAGGCCCACGGGCGACTACATGGGCATGCTGGCGACAGTGATCAATTCTCTGGCATTGCAGGGATCACTGGAAGAGCGGGGCATTATCACACGGGTGATGAGCGCCATTGAAATGCCTCCCATTGCCGAGCGATATATCCGGCGCCGCGCCACCCGTCATCTGGACAAAGGGCGGGTCGTTATTTTTGCGGCTGGAACCGGCAATCCTTTCTTCAC
>CAYPPC010000491.1:0-1630 GCA_964412435.1 uncultured Paludibacter sp. | reverse complement strand
AATGTTGGTACCTTCCTGAAAACCTACAAAAGCGGGAACATCTTTTGAAGTGAACACCGCAGGTCCGCCGCATAATGCTACAAATCCGTTATCATATCCGGCTGCTACGGCTGTCCAACCAGCCGGTGGGTTGGCACCGGCATTAACTTCATCAATAACAAATTTCCCAACGGGAAGATTGGCAAACTTGTAACGCTCTGGCGTGATATCTTCCTGCGCAAAAGCAGCCATGAAGAAACAAGCTAAAAACGCTGACATTAATAGTAAATTTCTTGTTTTCATAATATTTTAATTTTATATAATAATTGATCTTTATCTTCGACTCTGTTAGCGTGACCGAATGCTATGACAAATGTAATAAGGCTACTTATAAGCCATGTTCACGATTGTACAATTAATGTTTGTAATCGTACAAAACATTGGATTTATAGAATTTATTCAATAAACTGATTCAGTTCACAAATCAAAAACGAGCAACATAATTAGACATACACATTTATACAGTTGTGAGTTAAAATAATATTCAATTTAGCTTATAAACGTTCATGCTAAGACTATACATTAAGTTGTAGAGAAATATAATCCTAATCTTAAGTGAAATGATTCTATAAAGTTTGATTATCTTTGCTAAGCGTAGGCTCAACACAAAACATTGATAATGTACTAGCCGAGTTTACAGAGGGAATTAAAATTGCTAAGTGTTTTAAGTTAATAAGCCATGAGAAGATTCTTTTTATTCTTTTTCATCTTATCGTTTCAGATAGCTTCGGCAGCGGTTGGCAGTAATTATTATTTTAACCAACTTTCGCTGGAGGATGGTCTGTCACAATCTACGGTAAAAGCTATTTACCGCGATGCTTCCGGGATGTTGTGGATTGGCACGAAGGAGGGGTTGAATCTGTACGATGGTGAAGGGATAAAAACTTACTATCATGACAAGCAAAAAGAGAACTCGCTGCCGAATGATGATGTGTTTCTGATTACGGAAGATGCTTGCAATAATCTTTGGATTGGTACAGGAGGAGCTCTTTGCCGCTATGACCGACATCGGGATATTTTTATTGCTGAGAGCATCAATGGGCGGGAGGTTTCATTAAGAAGTGCTTTAACAGTTGGAGATATCAGCTATTTTTTCGGCTCCAATACTCTGTTTGCTTATGATTGCAAAACCGGACAGTGGAGTGAGAAAATATTTCATGGAGATGAGACACAACTGACTCTCAACGTCATGGCTGAAAAATGGAAAGAAAATGTAATCTTAATCGGCTCTCGCTGGCGAGGCTTATTCGAGTGTAACACCCAAACAGGAGAGCTTAAGAAGATCAAAAACTTTCAATATATTTTAGATGTCTTTGTCGACAGCAAAGGCTATTTGTGGGTATCGGAATATGAAAAAGGGGTGTTTTGTTTAGATAAAAATCTGAAGACAATTCATGACTTCTCTTCTCCGGCTAACAGGCCATACAGCGATAAAGTAATGAACATTACAGAATATGAAGGCGATATCTGGCTCTCAACTGACGGTAATGGTATTTTGAAATACTCAGCCCGGACCGGAAAATTCACCCACATACTGAATGAGCCGGAAAATCCTTTCTCTTTGCCGGTTAACTCCATTCTCACCTCCTTT
>CAYPPC010000490.1:0-1653 GCA_964412435.1 uncultured Paludibacter sp. | reverse complement strand
ATAAAACAGCTGATCTTGATGAGATAATTGACCTGACTGATGAGGTTATTGCCAATCACCCGCTTGCAACAGATTTTTCTGATCTTTTTGCTTACACGGGTCCTGACGGCAACAATGAGAAAAACCCGGAGATTATCTTTGCAGCCCAATTCTCGAACACCACTACCATTGACAATAATGGAAACGGGAACTACATCCATTTGCTATTTCTTTCGGTATATCAAACGCTTCCTGGTTTTGTCCGCGATATAGCCGGCGGGCGCGAGTACCAGCGGTGCAGGACCAATGAATATGCCTACAGTATATTCGACCTGGAAAACGATTCGCGCTTCTGGAAAAGCTTCAAAACAAAGGCAATGCTGAACAATATTTCAAACATTGCTCAGCTTAACGGAACAGACCCAAATACAAGCACAGATGTAACTTATTCACAGGGCGACCTGGGGCTGATCTATATTATCAATAAGAAGAGCGATACAAGGTTTTCCACTGCAACCCCAAAGGTGGCTACTACTCATAACGGGGTGTATTTTAATAATCCCATTACCGGTAAACCTACACCCCATACTTTTGTACGCTACCTTTCCGATGGAAGTGAATACCTGAGTTTACCCGCGTATGTCAGCAGGTTCCCGGCGCTCAGCAAGCATCTTGACGGATCTCGTCCGGCCGTAGCCGCAACCGCAGGCCGTCGCGATGGTATCTATGCAAGGGTGGCCGAGACTTATCTCATTAAAGCCGAGGCGCTCATCCGCCAGACTAAATATACTGATGCCATCGATGTTATGAATATTGTCCGCGCACGCGCACAGTTCAAAGATGGCGAAGACAGGGCTGCATACAGGGATGGTGGTGCTGCTGTTCTTACCAATTCAAGTGCACCCAAAAATTCGGCTGGCGTATTGATCAATTCGAATGCCACTACAAACTCTTACTACGAATCGCTTGATATTCCAGTAACAACCGCAATCTCGGATATTACCACAGGGATTACCCCTGCCAGCCTTCCGGCTGTAGATGAGGCCATTATAACAACTCTTGGGGTTACTGGTGAGTTCAGCAGGATGATGTGCTTTTTGCTCAACGAGCGCTCACGCGAACTCTACGGTGAGCTTCACCGCTGGGACGACCTGGCAAGAACGAAGACGCTTGTCACCCGCGCCAGCACTTTTAATGCCGGAGCCGCCACGAATGTTGCGGAAAAGCATCTTGTTCGCCCGTTACCGCAGACTTTCCTCGACAACATTTATACTGTTGACGGACGTGCTCTTACTCCGGATGAGAAGCAAGCCATGCAAAATCCCGGATACTAGGTTTTTCATCGTTTTGGGTTAATAATTGCTGAAAGCTGTCCCTTTTGGGGCAGCTTTCTTTTAAGCTATTAGGTTGAAGAAAATTCTGAGAGTTTCAAATGAAAAACAAAAAATGCTTTCTTTTTGCTTTGGTTTTAGCTGCCATGGCACTGACAGCTTTTACCCTTTTTGATCAGCCGGATAAACCAAGCCTGTTTCTGGTTGGCGATTCTACGGTGAAAAATGGTTCCGGAGAGGGACTTGATAACCTCTGGGGCTGGGGTAATTTTGTGGCCGATTTTATGGATACCTCCAGGATTGCTGTTTACAATTGCGCCCTGGGCGGAACCAGCAGCAGAAC
>CAYPPC010000489.1:0-1661 GCA_964412435.1 uncultured Paludibacter sp. | reverse complement strand
AAGCAATAAAAGATAAATCTGTTCTAAAAAAGATAAATTGTCAGTTAAGCTTAAATCCAAAGATAGGGTTTCACTTAAAGATAAAACATCATCCAAGGCTAAGATACCAAATAATTGGCGCTGATTGCTAATTGCGGGCAACTGCATCTTTTTAGTATAGCAAAAAAACCCTGGTTGCGCTCAATTTAATTAGAATTAAGAACGACGTCGCCCATTGTTTTGATTATTGTTTGAACGATAGTTGCGATTGCTGCTTCGACCCCGATCAAAACCTTTTTGACCTCCACCACGTCTTGAATTAGAACGAGCTTCTTTTTGAGCAGCTTCTTGTTCTGGAGTGAGTGCTGTTAGAGCAATCTTGCCATCTGGACCAATTTCTTTAATGCGTATCTTTAGTTGATCGCCTAATTTAACTTTTTCATGAGCATCTCTGACATAGTCGGTAGACATATTGGATACGTGAAGCAAACCATCTCGCCCTGGCAAATATTCAACAAAGGCACCATAATTTTCAACTCTAGTGACTTCACCCTCAAACTCGTCGCCAACTTCTACTTCTCTGACTAAACCATCTATCATTTCTAAAGCCTGATCTATGGCGTTTTGGTCTGGAGAAGAAATGTTAATAATACCTTGTTTCTTTTCCTTATCTTCAACTACATTAACTTCTGCCCCAGTTTTTTCAATGATATCCTTGATCACGCTACCACCACTACCAATAACCGTACCAATCTTTTCTGCAGGAATAACTAATTGAGATACCTTTGGCGCATATTGACTTAATTCTTCTCTAGAAGAAGCAATGTTTTTAAGCATTTCTTGCATAATATGCATACGACCTTTATGAGCCTGGGACAAAGCCTTCACTAGAATATCTTTATCTATACCTTTTAGTTTAATATCCATCTGAATGGCCGTAATACCTTTTTCAGTACCAGCTACTTTAAAGTCCATGTCGCCAACATGATCCTCTAAACCCTGAATATCTGAGAGGATTACAAACTTGTCTTTACCATCACTCATCAATCCCATAGCAATACCTGAAACGGGTCGCTTAAGAGCTACGCCAGCTGCCATTAAAGACAGAGTAGAACCGCCATTAGAGCTCATAATTTCAGTTCCCACTCGAATCGCATAAGGAAATTCTTCTTGTGAGGGTAACATTGGTCTCAACGCTCTTTCAGCAAGGGCTCCGTGACCAATTTCTCGTCTCTTAGGATAAGCAATGCGTCCAGCTTCTCCAGAAGCATAGGGAGGCATGTTGTAATGATGCATATAGTGCCTCACTCTTTCACCGGTAATATCTTCAACTGTTTGCCCTAAAGAAGGATCAGCTAAAGTGACTACAGTCAGTGCTTGAGTTGCACCTCTTTTAAACATAGCGCTACCGTGAGCCCTAGGCAAAACATCGACTTCTGTCCAAATTTGTCTGATCTCGTCAGTTTTTCGACCGTCTGGACGAACTCCATCTTCAAGAATCATTCTTCGAGCTTCATCTTTTTCTAGTTGATAAATAATTTCTGCCACCATAGCAGAACTGACTTCTTTATCACCCTCCTGGGCTTGATCAGTTTTTTCAGCAACAATCTTTTCAATTAATTCACTGATGCCAGAATCTTCTAGTTGTGCTTTCTTAAGCACAGCTTGATGAATTTCTGGAC
>CAYPPC010000488.1:0-1669 GCA_964412435.1 uncultured Paludibacter sp. | reverse complement strand
CACATCAGCAGCGAATGGTAATAATTTTTTAGCTTTTTCAACATCATTCAACACATCCGGATCTATTTTATCCACTTTTTCATTGATATCAGCAAAAATTTGCTGAATGGCATTTTTACCTTCTATCCGGTTACGCCAGATGTACTCCTCTCCGGGAGGCACTTCCAGTTTCACTGTGGCCAAACCGGCCCCTTCCTGACCCCGGTTGTGTTGTTTTTCCATTAACAGATACATCTTATGCAATCCATATTGCCATGTATCGTATTTACTCTGATAGTAGCTTAGAGGTTTCAGCATCCTCAGCATTGCGATCCCACTCATAAGTTGGATGTTTTTATTTGGTCTTAATCAATTAATTTTACTACTGTGCGCCCTTTCAATTCTCCTTTAAGGATTTTATCAATAGCCTCCGGAAGCTCCTCCAGACTTATTTCATTGTAAATATCCAACAGATTTTCAGGCTTCCAGCTATCTGAAAGCTTCTCCCAGAGGGGCAGGCGCTGTTCCATCGGATAGTTTTGAGCAGATACTCCGATCAGAGATATTCCCCGAAGGATGAAGGGGAAAACACTAACCGAAATAGAGGTACCGGCAACACTGCCGCAAGTGGTTACAGCACCGAGCGGATTGAGCGATTTAATTATATTTTCAAGATGCTCGCCCCCTACCGTATCAATTCCCCCACCGTATTGTGCCGAAAGAATCGGTTTCTTTTCCAGTGAGGCAAATTCGCTCCTGGAAATTATTTCACTTACTCCCAAACCTTCCAGAAAAGCCTTTTCCTCTATTTTTCCAGAAACGGCAACTGTCTTGTAACCCAGTTTGGAGAGTATAGCCAGAGCCACAGAACCTACTCCGCCGGTGGCACCTGTAACAACCACTTTTCCATCTTCGGGTTTTACCAATTCAGTTAATCTGGTTACGGAAATTCCGGCTGTAAATCCGGCTGTACCTAAAATCATAGACTCTTTAAGTGCAAGGTTATGAGGCAGTTTAACCACCCATTCTGCAGGTACACGGATATATTGTCCAAACCCACCCGGTGTGTTCATTCCCAGATCATAACCGGAAACAATTACTTTATCGCCTTGCTCAAAAAGGGGAGATTTTGACTCTACAACCAGACCTGCAGCATCAATTCCCGGCGTATGAGGGTAGTTTTTGGTAACGCCTTTGTTGCCTATGGCAGAAAGGGCGTCTTTATAGTTTAATGAAGAATAATGAACCCGGATTAAAACATCATGTCCGGGGAGCATGTCGGTGTCCATTGTTTGCAAAGCCGAGTGATATTCTCCTCCTTGCTCCGTCACCTGAAGTGCTTTGTAATGCATTGTAATTGATTTTGAAGCTAAATTTCCTTATTTTCTAATATTTCTGCAAAATTACAAAATTCTTATTATAAATCAGTAGCCCGATTTGTTAAGAGATTAATAAAAATGTCTTATCAGATTGTTTGACAGAGTTATATTGTAAAAGAAAAGATTGAGCTTTTGACTCAATCTTTTCAAAATATAGCACTGTTTTCTTTATTTTGACACTGTTTTCATTTTTTCCGGTTCAGCTGCCGGTCTCTGATCATCCCGCATGGAGCAGGCACCATTAAATGTTGCTTCCGGCTCTACAATTAAAGATTTCACCTTGATATCACCATTTACTACTGCTGTTGATC
>CAYPPC010000487.1:902-1670 GCA_964412435.1 uncultured Paludibacter sp. | reverse complement strand
TGAAACCATATCTCCTTTTGGGCTACATTTCCGGCCGCATCCTCTGCCTTGATTATCCCGGTGATTTCCCTGTGGCAAGTTGCCTCATCCAATCGCCAACGGACGCCTATGACCTGGAAGAAAGCTGGAGAGAAAACGCCTGGTCATTTGTTGCGCGCACGGTGTGTACCGCTGCCGGTCGGCGTCCTGCCGTCAGAATTATGGCCATTGAAGACGGCGCCCCTTCCGGCCCGGATGAAGATGAGATTCCGCCTGACTTCTTCCCCGAATTTGTGCAGGCCATGGAAGACTCAGCGGTAGCGCAGCCCTCCAGACCCTTTTCCATGCGGCTCAATGAAGAGGCTGACAAAAAATATACCGTGGAGCTTCAGCTTCGCCGTCTGGAAAGCAATACACGGATAAGCTATGAAGACCTGTCCGCTTTTCCCAAAGGGACAAAGAGCCATATCATGGAGATTCCTGCCGGGCCGGGACCTTGTCTGGTAGACTTGTGGCTCAAAGACCGACGGGGCATCGTCGATTGGTTTACGGCACTGATTCAAATACCGGGCTGGCCTGACTTTTATCAGCTTGAACTGGAAAAACAGTGGCTCATGCCCAACGACTCACTGGATATTACGGCACGCATGCGTCCTTATGCAGCAAGTTATTCCAGAAAAGCCTCTCTTTATGTGCGGGCTACCGACGGCTTTCAACGGGTCGTGGCTCAAACGGCAGTACCCGTTCAGCCTGAAGGTGGCACGGTTACAGCACGTCTTCACTTTGCTG
>CAYPPC010000487.1:301-892 GCA_964412435.1 uncultured Paludibacter sp. | reverse complement strand
TTCTCGGAAACAGAACTTCATTCCGCATACCGGGAAGTGCGTTACGTGAGTGTGCGACAACGCCCCTCCTTTCCGCAATTGGCTATGGGCACCTTCTTGAAGGGCGTATCCGAACATGGGGATCTGGAAAAACTGGAACAGCTCGAGGCAGCCGGGATTTCCGTGGTTCATGCGCCAGCCGGTGAAGCCACGTTGATTCATTTGTCTCAAAAGGGTCTGGAATTTCTTCCGGAATTAACCCGTCTTTCTGTTGATAAGGTGTTGGACGGAAAATATCGCATGCCCTGCCTGAATGATCCTTCTTATCGTCTTATGATGGAAGATGACTTGAAGACAAAGACCTTGAGATATTGGGCGGGAAGTCGGACACGCTATTCGGTGGGTAATGGAAACCTCCTCTGTGCAACAGAAGAAGAGCTTTGTCATTGCGGTTATTGTCTTGAATCCTGGCACCGTTCTCTGATGGAAAACTATGGCGATCTGGCCTTTCTCAATGAAGAATGGTCCACGGCTTTTTCCGATTGGGAACAGATTGGCGAAGAGGCTGCTTTAAGCGACAGCCCTTCTTTTTCTGCAGCGGCACATCTGGCT
>CAYPPC010000487.1:0-291 GCA_964412435.1 uncultured Paludibacter sp. | reverse complement strand
CAATGGTTGCGCGATACACTCAGAGCCGTCGACACCAGTTCGTTGACGGGTGCACGTTTTTACAAGGATGACCATTCCACCAATGGGTATCATTGGCCCAGTCTCCTTTCATCACTGGATTTCTGCATTGTCGATTATGACAGCCTGCTGCTGGAAAAAATCGCTTCCTACAGTACGTCGCAAAGCTGGAATGGAATAGTGCTGTATCCTCCGAAAGACCAGGAGAGCCAGGCGGGATTGAAACAACTGCCCTGGCAAGGGCTGGCACGGCAGATACCCCTGCTGTGGCTC
>CAYPPC010000486.1:1118-1672 GCA_964412435.1 uncultured Paludibacter sp. | reverse complement strand
GAGTATTAACCGGAGAAAGTGCTACAAATGTTTTTATACGTGGACAAAATACATGGAATGGAGGGCAACCCTTAGTCCTTGTGGACGGAGTAGAGCGTAGCATGAATAATATAGACGTTAACGATGTTGCCAGTATTTCAGTTTTGAAGGACGCTTCAGCGACAGCAGTTTTTGGTGTGAAAGGCGCTAATGGGGTTATCCTTATTACCACAAAAAGGGGACAAGCCGGAAAAACATCGTTAGATTTTAACTATACCACCATGGGGCAGATTGTGTCAAAGTTACCGGAGGTATTGGATTCATACGAAGCGATGATGGCCAAAAACGAAATGATTGAAAGAGAAGTTCCACTGAGAGAGGCTTCCTGGGGAGATTATGTACCATACGAAATTGTGCAACGTTACAGGAGACCACAATCAAAGGAATATGCAGTTATATACCCGAATGTAGACTGGGCAGATGCCATGTTTAAAGACATGGGCTTATCGCATCGTGCGACATTAAGTGCCAGAGGTGGAAGTAAGGTTCTTCAGTTCTTTGGTTCTTTAGCATAT
>CAYPPC010000486.1:0-1108 GCA_964412435.1 uncultured Paludibacter sp. | reverse complement strand
TATTTGCACGAAGGGGATATGTTCGAAGATTATGATAATTATAAAGGATATAAGCCAAATTATAACTTTGACCGCTTTAATTTTAGAAGTAACATTGATGCTCAGCTTACAAACACTACCGAATTGAAATTAGATATATCGGGATATTACAGCCTGAAGAATACAAATTATAATAACGAAGGCAGTACAGGTAGAGCTGATGCATGGATGTGGGCAGCTGCATATAGACTGGCCCCAAATTTATTTTTACCTATGCACGAAGACGGAAGATGGGGAGCATATCAGGAAGGTGGCAACAATACTGTTAATCCATTGGCTGCCGTTTATAATCTGGGAATAAGACAAACCAGAGCTACACAACTAAACTTCGATTTGAGTTTACAACAGGATCTTAAATTTATTACTGAAGGACTAACAACCAAAGCCTCTATATTTTACGATAACAATATTCGTTCAGAAGGAGGAATCTTTGATGTTCAAAATAGTATTAGGCCCAACGAAGCCCGGACTAATGTGCCGTTTAAACAAATTTATCCGATGCTTTACACAGGTCCTGATCAGGACCCAAGCGAATATACGGTACTTCTTCCGATTGGAGATGAGGAGTATGATTGGGTTCTAATGCCCTGGTCAGTTAGACAAGAGGTTATTGGAGATGCAAACTGGTCTGGATATATTCCTGTTGACAGGAGAATGATGTATCAATTGCAAATGAATTATGCCAGAAGGTTTGGATTGCATAATCTTTCTGCATTGGGTTTATTCAAAAGAGAAGAAGCTGCAAGAGGGAGTATGTTCAAGACCTATCGAGAAGACTGGGTTTTTAGAACAACGTATGATTATGATTCCAAGTATTTGTTTGAAGCAAATGGTGCGTACAATGGTTCAGAACAATTTGGACCAGGATATAGATTTGATTTTTTCCCATCACTGGCCTTGGGATGGTATGTATCCAATGAAAAATTCTTTAAAGTTGATTGGATAGACCGTCTTAAATTAAGATACAGTATAGGTAGGGTTGGGGATGATAGAGTTAGCGGAGGTAGATGGCTTTATTCTTCACAGTACGAATATGGTGGACGTTCAAGATTGAGTAACAATACTGCAG
>CAYPPC010000485.1:262-1676 GCA_964412435.1 uncultured Paludibacter sp. | reverse complement strand
AATTAAAGATGAACCCCGGTTTGCTTATCGGGGGATGATGCTTGATGTGGCCCGCCATTTTGAATCGGCGGATTTTGTGAAAAAATATATCGATATTCTAGCGTTACACAACATAAATCGTTTTCATTGGCATCTGACTGACGATCAGGGTTGGAGAATTGAAATAAAAGCCTACCCGAAACTCACAGTTATTGGCTCACAACGTGAACAAACTGTCATCGGTAGAAATACAGGAGAATACGACGGTAAACCGCATGGAGGTTTTTACACTCAGGAAGAGATCAAAGATATTGTTAAATACGCCGAAGACCGCTATATCACCATTATTCCCGAAGTGGATCTTCCCGGACACATGTTGGCAGCCCTTGCTGCATATCCTGAACTGGGCTGCACGAGTGGACCGTATGAAGTTGCTTCAACTTGGGGAGTTTTCGACGATGTTCTTTGTGCCGGAAACGATTCTACATACATCTTTCTTGAAGGTGTGCTTACGGAAGTTATGGAATTATTCCCTTCCAAATATATTCATATCGGCGGAGATGAAAGTCCTAAAGTACGCTGGGAACAATGTCCTAAATGTCAAGCTCGTATAAAAGAATTAGGATTACGCAACAAAGACGGACATCAGGCTGAACACTATCTGCAAAGTTACGTTACTGCCCGTATCGAAAAATTTCTGAACGATAAAGGCAGAAGCATTATCGGCTGGGACGAAATTTTGGAAGGTGAATTGGCGCCCAACGCCACTGTGATGTCATGGCGCGGAATGGGAGGCGGCATTAAAGCAGCTCAAATGGGACACGATGTTATTATGACGCCTACCGATTATTGCTATTTTGACTACTATCAAACCCAAAATACAGATGGGGAACCATTAGCCATTGGAGGATACGTTCCTATTGATAAAGTGTACAGTTTTGAACCCGTTCCTGAAGTATTGACTACAGATCAAAAATCACATATTCTAGGGGTGCAAGCAAATTTATGGACGGAATACATAAAAACATCCGATCACGTGGAGTACATGATAATGCCGCGTATTACTGCGCTTTCGGAAGTGCAATGGGTAAAACCTGAAAAGAAAAATTACAAGGAATTCCTCACCCGGTTACCAAGACTACTCAATCTGTACAGCAAACTGGGATATAATTTCGCAACTCACGTTTTTGATGTGCAGGCTAAAATGACTCCTAATTTTGAAACAAACTCGCTCGATGTGGAACTGTCAACCATTGATGATGCACCCATCTATTACACATTGGATGGTACAGAACCAACAGCTTCATCAACAAAATACGATGGTAAATTCTCCATCAGAGAAAACTCCGAAATGAAAGCCGTTGCTATTCGCGAAGGAGGAAATACAAGTAAGGTTCTTTCTAAAAGATACCAGTGTTTAAATATATCTTTTTTC
>CAYPPC010000485.1:0-252 GCA_964412435.1 uncultured Paludibacter sp. | reverse complement strand
AAAAATTAATGCAAGCAAAGCCAGTTATAAACCCGTCGCACTACTTACAAAACCAGATCCAAACTATAAATATGGAGGTGAAGGCATGTTGGTTGACGGACTTTTTGGAAGCAGCACAAATTATAAAACGGGGAAATGGCTTGGCTTCAATGGTACGGATATAGTAGCAATAATCGATATGCTTGAACCTACAGAAATTTCAACTGCCGAAGTTCGCAATTGCGTAGTAACGGGCGACTGGATTTTCGATGC
>CAYPPC010000484.1:0-1684 GCA_964412435.1 uncultured Paludibacter sp. | reverse complement strand
GCAGCCGTCACACCCGGCACGGTGGGCGGCTTGTGCTACATGCTCGCGAATTACGGCATGATGAGCCTCAAAGAAGTGCTGGCGCCTTCCATCGAGTTGGCGAAAGGTTTTCCGGTGGATGTGCCTTTCGAAACGAGTGTGGCGAGAAATAAAGAGCGATTGTCGCAATGGAAATACAGCAAGGAAGTTTTTATCACCAAGCCCGGTGAAGAGAAAGAAACGCCGGTAGCGGGTGAGGTTTTCGTTCAGGAAGACCTGGCGAAAACTCTGCAAAAACTGGTGGATGCAGAGCAACAGGCGTTAAAAGCGGGCAAAACCCGGAAAGAGGCCATTCTGGCGGCGTACGACCGGTTTTACAAAGGCGATATCGCCGAAGAAATTGTGCGAAGCACGCGTGAACAGGGCGGATTATTCACGATGCAAGACCTTGCCCGATGGAAACCCATCGAAGAAGAACCATTATCCACGAATTACAAGGGAATTGATGTGTACAAACTACAATCGTGGACGCAGGGCCCGGCTTTACTGCAAAGTCTGAATATTCTCGAAAACTTCGATTTGCAGGAAATGGGTTACAATAGCCCACAGTACATTCACACCGTGTATCAGGCCATGAACATGGCGTTCGCCGATCGCGATTTCTACTACGGCGATCCATACGTTCATCCCGATATTCCCATCAAGGGGTTACTGAGCAAGGAATATGCCCGCAAGCGGGCATTGGAAATGTGGCTAGACAAGAACAATCCTTCGGTCGGGCCGGGCGATCCGTATCCTTTCGAAGGAAAGAAAAATCCGTTCACGAAAATCCTGAAAGAACGCGGATTCGACCAGAATCCGGCAGAAGACCGGGATTTCGTTCCGAAACACGATGCCGTTTCGATCTTTGATACAGACTCACTTTATAACGACAGGCTACATCGGGGGACAACCACAGTGGTTGCCGCCGATGCCGAAGGCTGGGTGGTTTCAATCACGCCTTCCGGCGGATGGATTCCTGCTTGTATTGCCGGAAATACCGGTATCGGGTTGAGCCAGCGGATGCAAAGTTTTGTGCTCGACGAAACACTGAATCCCTTTAACGTGGTGGCGCCCGGCAAACGCCCGAGAGTGACGCTAACGCCAAGCCTCGCGATGAAAGACGGAAAACCGCTGATGGCTTTTGCCGTTCAGGGTGGCGATACGCAGGAACAAAACCTGTTGCAGTTTTTCCTGAACATGGTGGAATTCGGGATGAATACGCAACAGGCTGCCGAAGCGGCAAACATCAATTCCAACCAGTTGTGGTTATCGCTGGGTGGCACGAAAACCGAGGACCGCAGTCCGAGAGCAGGGCAAATTCTGTTGCAATCGCAAACGCCCGATTCGGTTCGACAAAAACTTACTGAAATGGGATATTCCTTTCAGTTTTCCGACCGTACAAGCGGACCCATCAACGCCATTTATTTCGATCAGAAAAATAAAACCATGCGCGGCGGAAGCAGCAATCACGGCGAAGATTACGGTATTGCATGGTAAGAATTTGGAAATTCCGAAGAATGCGCAATGCGGTCTCAAACCGCAATGCGCGTCTGAAAAATAAATAATAAATCGATGAGCAATCATTATACAATTAGTTCATAACAATTTAAAAATCACAACAATCATGGCAAAATTAAATCCGTACCTCAATTTTGACGGAACG
>CAYPPC010000483.1:0-1689 GCA_964412435.1 uncultured Paludibacter sp. | reverse complement strand
AGAAAGGACTCTTTTTTGGTATGGACAATTGGGAATCGAAATGTGAATAAACAAGTGGTTCAAAATGACCTTATCCTAAAAGAACTATTTACACACAAGGACATTAGTCTATTTACAGATTTGGAAAGAGAAATTTTAAGTAAAAGGATGCCAGGAAGAAACAATTTCTCGAATATGATGAGCAAAGAGAAAATTATAATTTTCAAAAAGACCAGTTAATGGCAAGACAAAAATACCATTTTGATATAACTCCTCATATTGTCAAGCAATTAGGAGAACAACTTGTTTCAGACGAGATAACAGCATTATTGGAGTTGATTAAAAACTCTTATGATGCTGATGCTACTTATGTTTCAATTGAAATTAACACTACAGGGCAATATATAAAAGAAGAACTTTTTTATCCAGACCATAAGGGATTTATCGTTGTTGAAGATGATGGATTCGGAATGAGTGAAGAAACCATAATGAAGTCTTGGTTGATTATCTCTTATTCTCAAAAAAGACAATTAAAAGAAGCAAAAAAAACAACACCGGGAGGAAGAACTCCTTTAGGAGATAAAGGATTAGGTCGATTAAGTACGCAAAGATTAGCAGACATTTGCGAAATTTTCACAAATAAAGATAAAGAACAAGGAACGCATATTGCTTTCAATTGGAAAGACTTTGAAAAGGAAGATGCTTTAAGCGAGGTTCGAATTCAGGCTGAATCATTCTTGCCAAAGAAAAAGAACGGGACAAAACTAATTTTAGCAAACCTTAATCACTCAGAAGTCTGGGAAGGACAGAATTTAGAAAAGTTTAAAGGACAGGTTTCGCAAATTATATCTCCATATAAAGAAAATAGACCTTTTGAGGTCTATTTGAAAATTAATGGAATCAGCATTGACCTTGATAAATCAAATGAAGAATTAAGAGACTTTGCTATTTCTCGTTTTGAATTTGACTTTAATAGAAAAATATTAGAAATAAAAGGGAAAACAAAATTAACAAAGTTTATAGGGAATAATAGAGATGATTTTAAGAATTATCTGGAGGTAGATAACGGAAAGAAGTTTCATGAATTTCTTCAAAAGAAATTCTCTGATATCAGTAAAACATCCACTCCTTTCTTTATTGAGTTTGAAAAGAAATTTGACTTTAATAAAGATATTGGTAGTTTGGAAATCTTTGATGGGGAAAGAGCTAATCCAGGTTCATTCAATGGTATTATTGATGAATTTACTTATGATAACTGGATGTCTTCAGATGAAAACCTAAAGGATATCTTTGGGAAGCTTTCTAACTATCGAGAGTTTGCTCAAAGTCAAGCAGGGATTAAGTTATTTAGAAACGGATTTGCTGTAAAACCTTTTGGAATTGATGGAGATGATTGGCTTCGTTTAAGAGAATCCCAAACTTTTGCAAGTTCATACTATCCACTAAGACCCGCTAACGTTCTGGGATACTTTGCTATAGATGAAGGAGAAAATAGAGAACTCAAAGATAAAACAGACAGAGAGGGTTTGGTGTCAAACCCCTACTCTCGAAATTTTTTTATTTTGGCTTTCTTCATTCGAGATGAAATCAACCGTTATCAAGAAAACATTCGAAGAACTTATAATGACTTTCTAAAAACATACAAAACTGAAAATAGTGGCATAAAAACAGTTAGTCAGGCATTTAATCAGCTTAAAGAAACTAAATCCA
>CAYPPC010000482.1:886-1692 GCA_964412435.1 uncultured Paludibacter sp. | reverse complement strand
TTAAGGGCATGGCCGGCAACAGGCCCAGAATCAGAACCAGTGTCAGCAACACACTGGTCAGACTTCTGAGCCTTTTGCTTTGCAACAGAGTTCGGCCGCCTGTAAGCGGCTCCAAAGTTTGATTAATTAGTTTTTTCATTTTCAACACCTCACAAGTTATCCTCTGATATTCAAATGCGGGTTCAAGTCAAGTAAGGACAGATAAACTTGCCTGAAAGAGCTGTTGATAATCAGATACGGATAAAGTGAGGTCAGTTAAATTAAAATACCGGTATTAACCGGCATCAACTAAAGAAAAATGTGTTTATTAATGAATTGAAAATAGTATGAATGAGAAGCAAACAAAATTTACCGGTAAGCTTTGAGCGAACCTCGCCTAACTTTCAGATTAATCAAATACGTGTCCTGGCAGTCGGACGATCATGGGGCATAAATATAATCAGATTAACAATTTATGACCTTTAGACTCCTGACTTTGCGTGCGGAACTTTAATTCCGGTTGCCCTTTTCAGGATGCGTTCCCTGAGGGGTTAAGCATCCTCGCCAATCCGTATTCGATTATCAAGTTTCAAGTTTTAGGCATGATAAGACACGCCTTCTGTGTAACATTAACATAACATTATGCGGCAAAAAAGACAATCTTTTTTTGATAACAAATTTAAACATTTTAATGAAATTTACATTTTGAATCAATATATCAACAGTATGGCAATGACTGGTTAATCTATGAATGAAAAGTGTTATTACGAATTAAATACTTGCTTGTGCCAAGCTGGTATATCAGTTTTTTCATAAGCTGCTGACTT
>CAYPPC010000482.1:607-876 GCA_964412435.1 uncultured Paludibacter sp. | reverse complement strand
CGTACGGTTTACAGTGGCAGCATCTGAAAATTCACGATGACTGCTGGTTGCCGAAACTTTAACTGATTAGCTTCAATTAAGTGTGAATAGTTACTACGTCTAAATTACATTAAAATTAACCTGGTATCTGTAACGAAACATACCAAATATTTTCAGCTTCATTTTATTATTAATGAGATTTAAAAAAGAATATTGTTTGAAAATTTAAAAGGGTTTAATCAAAGAACCTGTTATTGTTAAAAAGATTCTGCCCATAAGTAACTCGTTCA
>CAYPPC010000482.1:0-597 GCA_964412435.1 uncultured Paludibacter sp. | reverse complement strand
TAATGATGCCTAATTCAGAATCAGATGGTATAAAATGTTAACAGAAGCATTTGCTGATATTCAGTTGGCCTGATGAAATCGTTAGCATATGAAAGAACAGATCTGATCGGTTACGTGGATCTGATTGCTCAGGCGTTAGAAGAGAAGAAAAATGGCTAAACAAAAGATACCGAAAACCAATGCGATGCGAATGCTGGCCGCCGCTAAGATTATCTATTCAATACGTACCTATGAGGTAGATGAATCAGACCTTTCGGGAATACATGCGGCAGAATTGATCGGACTGGAACCGGATCAGGTTTTTAAGACGTTAGTCGCCAGAGGCGACAAAACTGGCTTTCTGACCTGCGGTTTGCCGGTTCAATGGCGGCAGAAAGCGGCAATAAACGCGTTGAGCTGATCCCAGCCAAAGACATTCTATCCGTAACCGGATATGTTCGAGGCGGGTGCTCGCCGATTGGTATGAAGAAAAGGTATCCGTATTATCTGGATCAGTCTGTAAATGACCAGAGCGAAATCGCGATCAGCGCCGGTATTAAGGGGGCCCAGATTATACTGGCGCCGGCTGATTTGATTAACATTACCGACGCTGTTATA
>CAYPPC010000481.1:1269-1695 GCA_964412435.1 uncultured Paludibacter sp. | reverse complement strand
GTTCAACTATTACTGTTACATCGTGCTGGTGCTACGGTTCCGAAACCATGGACATGAATCCACATTATCCAAAAGCTGTTTGGGGCTTTAACGGAACCGAACGTCCGGGAGCTGTTTACCTTGCCGCCGTTTTGGCTGCACACGCGCAAAAAGGCTTACCCGCTTTCGGTATTTACGGCCGCGACGTGCAAGACCTTTCCGACAATTCCATTCCCAAAGATGTAGAAGAAAAACTCCTTCGCTTTGCACGTGCGGCACAGGCCGTGGCAACCATGCGCGGAAAATCGTATCTTTCTATCGGAAATGTTTCTATGGGAATTGCCGGATCGTACGCAAATCACGATTTCTTTCAAAAATATCTGGGAATCCGCAACGAGCAGGTAGAGTCTGTTGAAATTCTTCGTCGCATAGAGGAAGGAATTTATG
>CAYPPC010000481.1:0-1259 GCA_964412435.1 uncultured Paludibacter sp. | reverse complement strand
TTGAAAAGGCAATGGCCTGGACAGAAAAATACTGCAAAGTGAATGAAGGAACTGATTTTAATCGCGAAGAAAAACAAAAAAGCCGCGAAGACAAAGATAAAGACTGGGAGTTTGTTGTGAAAATGACGCTCATCATGCGCGACTTAATGACCGGAAATCCAAAACTTCGCGAAATGGGTTTCAAAGAAGAAGCTATCGGGCACAACGCCATCGTTGGAGGTTTCCAAGGGCAACGTCAGTGGACGGATTTTCTGCCTAACGGCGATTTCAGCGAAACTATTCTTAACTCATCGTTCGATTGGAACGGAATCCGCGAGGCGTTTGTATTTGCCACCGAAAACGATACGCTCAACGGTGTTACCATGCTTTTCGGACACCTGCTCACCAACACATCGCAAATTTTCTCAGATGTTCGTACCTATTGGAGTCCCGATGCCGTGAAACGCGTTACCGGAAAAGAACTTACCGGTGATGCCAAAAACGGAATCATCCACTTGATCAACTCGGGAGCAACCACACTCGACGGCACCGGCCGTCAAACAGCAAACGGCAAACCGGTCATGAAACAACCTTGGGACATTACCAACGAAGAAGTGGAAGCCTGCCTTGCGGCAACTGAATGGTCACCTGCAGCACGCGATTATTTCCGTGGCGGCGGTTACTCGTCAACTTTCCTTTCACGAGGCGGAATGCCTGTTACCATGGCGCGTTTGAATATGGTGGACGGCTTAGGCCCCGTATTGCAGATTGCCGAAGGTTGGACGGTGGACATTGACCCTGAAGTACACAAAACCCTTAACGAACGCACCGACCGCACCTGGCCTACAACTTGGTACACCCCTCGCCTAACCGGAAAAGGCGCATTTAAAGATGTATATTCCGTAATGAATAACTGGGGAGCCAATCACGGAGCCATCAGTTTCGGACATATTGGCCAAGATTTGATTACGCTAGCATCAATACTTCGTATTCCGGTTTGCATGCACAATGTGGAAGAAGACGAAATTTTCCGTCCTTCGGCATGGAACGCTTTCGGCATGGATAAAGAAGGAGCCGATTATCGCGCTTGTAGTAATTTTGGACCAATTTATAAATAACAGCCCTACCCTGTCCTCCCCACAAGGGAGGGAGAAGTCTTCGATGAATTGTCAAAGTATTGATTAATCGAAGATTATTCTCCCCCTTCGGGGAGTTAGAGGGGGCTAAACTTAGATACATTATGCTCAAAAATATCCCTAAAATATTATCTCCACAAATAG
>CAYPPC010000480.1:0-1699 GCA_964412435.1 uncultured Paludibacter sp. | reverse complement strand
AAGCGGGTGGATATTTTGAAAGCCTACTACAACACAGATGACGACCTGGTGCATCAGGAGCTGGCCATGTACAAACTGGCAACAGATAAAGTGCTGGAGCACGGTTCGGTAGAAAACTTTATCCGCAAGTATAATATCCGTGTGCTGGAGATCTCTAACGACTGCACCGTATTCCTGAAAGCGGGACATTATGAAGAGACCCAGGGTCTTTTTGAAGAGCTGAGCAAAACCATCGGCGTGTTACAGTTTATCCGTTCCGGACGAATTGCTATCACCCGCTCGAAAGTGGAGCGTCTGAGTGAGATGCTGGCTAAAAGAGAAAAAATAAGAAACGGTGAGTTATGATTAAAGGAAAGTTCAATTTTGAGATAGCTCCTCAATTTGTTGATTTCCAACATCAGGTAAAGCTCTCCTCTTTAGTAGATTTAATTTTAACCGCTTCGGGCTACAATGCCGACACCAACGGTTTTGGCATTCGCAACCTGAACGAAATGGGTGCTACCTGGGTGCTTACCCGTTTCTCTCTGGAGATGAGCCGGCTCCCCTCTCAATATCAGAAAATATCGATTGAGACCTGGGTTGAGGAGGTGCACACACTGAATACCATCCGGAATTACCGAATTTTTGATGCTGACGGCCATGTGATTGGCAATGCTACCTCAGTGTGGGTGATGATCCACCTGGAGCGCCGCCGTCCCATGGAGCTGAAACTGCTGAAAGGGATACACAACTTTGCCACTTTTGAAGAGAGCGGCATTGAGCGCACCAAGAAGTTGGATGAAGTTGGCGGAGAGCCGGTGGATGAGTTTCAGGCTAAATACAGCGACATCGATATCAATCAACATGTGAATACGGTGCGCTACATAGACTGGATGCTAAATACATTTTCTTTGGAAGAGCACAAAAAGCACCGGATCAAGCGTCTTGACATAAACTTTATGCATGAGATTTTCGTTGAAGATAAAGTTTCTGTTTACAAAACAGAGATTGAGAAGAACGACTTCAGGCTGGAGCTTAAAGCGAACGGCAAAACAGCCTGCCGCGGACGTATAGTATTTTAAGAGATAAAAAAAAACAATCAAGTATTTTATAATAACCAAAATAGAAAACAAAAAAAACAATTATGGCAAAAATGAATTTTGGCGGAGTAGAAGAAAATGTAGTTACCCGCGAAGAATTTCCACTGGAAAAAGCACGTGAGGTGCTGAAAGAAGAAACCATTGCAGTGATTGGCTACGGCGTACAAGGCCCCGGTCAGTCACTCAACCTGCGTGACAACGGGTTTAATGTAATTATCGGTCAGCGCAAAGGTGGTGCGACCTGGGATAAGGCAGTAGCTGACGGCTGGGTACCGGGTGAGACTCTCTTTGAGATCGAAGAGGCTGTTGAGCGTGCTACCATTGTTCAGTATCTGCTCTCTGATGCTGCTCAGATTGAAGTGTGGCCCCGCATTAAGCCGCTGCTGACTGCAGGCAAAGCACTCTATTTCTCACATGGCTTTGGTATCACCTACAAAGAGCGCACAGGAATTATTCCTCCGACAGATATCGACGTTATTCTGGTAGCCCCGAAAGGATCCGGAACTTCTCTGCGTCGTATGTTCCTCGAAGGACGCGGTCTGAACTCCTCTTACGCAATTTTCCAGGATGCAACAGGACGTGCATTTGACCGTGCGGTAGCTCTCGGAATCGGTGTAGGG
>CAYPPC010000479.1:0-1701 GCA_964412435.1 uncultured Paludibacter sp. | reverse complement strand
ACTCTGTACGTATCCAATACAACACGTTTGATATACCCCGTGTTTGTGATCGTAACAACCATATCCTCTTTCGCAATCAGATCCTCGATATCCATATCGAATTCTGCATCTGTAATCGCGGTTAAACGACCCCGGCCAAAGCCTTCTATGATTATCCTTGATTCATCACGAATGATCTCTGTGATCTTTTCTGCCGAACTCAGTATATCCAGCATACGTTTTATCTCGGCCCCTAAATTAACCAAATCACTATTGATCTTCTCGCGTTCTAATCCGGTTAACTTGTGTAATTGCAATTCCAAAATCGCCTTTGCCTGTTCATCTGACATATAGAACATGCCCTCGGCCTCGTCATAACGGCAATTTGGATCCTCGATCAACTTGATATAATTTTCAATATCCTTTGCCTGCCATCCACGTCCAACCAGTCTTTCTTTTGCGACATCCGGTGACTCTGACGACTTGATCAACTCGATCACCTCGTCCAAGTTTCCAACTGCCGCCGACAATCCCAACAAAGTATGTGCCCGATTTCTCGCCTTGTTTAACTCAAATATGGTACGACGGCGAACGACCTCGCGTCTGAATCGAATAAATGACTCCAACACGCGCTTAACGCTGAATAACATTGGTCGCCCGTTTTCCAGCGCATTCATGTTAATCGGAAAACTCGACTGCATCTCTGTATACTGAAACAACCGATTTAACACGACATCGCCGATCGCATCACGTTTTAATTCAATTACAATACGTAACCCCTCACGCGATGACTCGTCCCTTAATTCGCTGATCCCTTCGATTCGTTTTTCCTTCGCCAATTCGGCAATTTTAATTATCAGCTGGGCCTTGTTAACCGCGAACGGAATCTCGTCAACAATAATCGCGACATGGTCTTTAAAATCCTCGAAATGTGTCTTTGATCGAACGATCACACTTCCACGTCCCGTGGTATGTGCCTTGTACGCCCCGGCATGTCCCATCATAATTCCGCCGGTCGGAAAATCAGGCCCGGGAATAATCTGAAATAATTCATCGTCGGACATATCTGGGTTATCTAACAAGGCCATAACCCCGTTCATAACCTCACGTAAATTATACGTTGGAATATTCGTCGCCATACCAACGGCAATACCCGACCCACCATTAACTAATAAATTTGGAAATTTCGCCGGTAATACTTTTGGCTCGTTCAGCGATCCATCAAAGTTAGGCATCCAATCGACGGTGTCTTTATCCAAATCATCCATCAATGAATTTGCCAATTTGGTTAAACGTACCTCGGTATAACGTGCCGCTGCCGCACCATCACCGTCGCGGGATCCAAAGTTACCCTGCCCGAACACCAACGTCTCACCCATCGAGAAATCCTGTGCCATACGCACAACCGCCTCGTAAATTGACGAATCGCCATGCGGATGGTATTTACCCATCACATCACCAACCACGCGCGCCGATTTGACGGTCGGTTTTGATGCCGGCGCAACATCCGACATAACATACATAATACGGCGGTGAACCGGTTTGCATCCATCCCGAACATCCGGCAACGCGCGGTCTGTAATAACAGACATCGCATAATCCAAGAACGAAGACTGCATCTCATGTTCCAATGGCGATACATGAATACCACTGCCGCCATCTCCACCACTCGCCGGTGCCGACGGAGCAGATGGAGCCGCAGGTGTTGATTCCGGCCCCCCC
>CAYPPC010000478.1:0-1703 GCA_964412435.1 uncultured Paludibacter sp. | reverse complement strand
CCAGTCGTAAAATCTTTCGGCTCTTTTTGCGATAACCTGATTTGTTATTTCAAGTTCCACGCCATGCGATGTAATAATAAAATATGTTTCAACTCCGCCGAGTTTTTGTGACAGATTCTGGGCTTGAAGAAAACTTCCTAATAATAAGTTAATTGAAATGACGCAGATGATTGTTTTAAGTTTTTTCATTGCTGTTTCGAATTTATGGTTTGCTACACAAATGTAAGGAAAGTTATCGAATAAGCGCCACAATAATGTCCATCACATTTGTTCCGGTATTTCCTGTGATTATATGGCCGCCGACTTGTTGGAAAAAGTGATAAGAATCGGAGTTTTGAAGAAAAATTTGCTGATTAATATTTTTCCTTGCTGCATTCGCAATTGTTTCATTATCGATTACTGCTCCGGCGGCATCGGTGGGGCCGTCAGTGCCATCGGTTCCGGCACAAAGAATGGTGATATCTTTTTCCTGATCGATTTTCGTGGATAAATACAAAGCCAGATGTTGATTACGTCCACCCAACCCATTTCCCGAAACTTTTACCGTGGGCTCTCCGCCGAAAAGCAGGCAAACGGGTTTGTTGCCAACAGATGCATGATTTTCGATTTCTTTCAGAATAAAATCGGCGACTTCGGTAAAATCTCCCTGTAAACTGTCAGTAACAATGTGCGATTTAAAACCTAATTCGGTTGCTGTTTTTGCAGCGCTTTCCAATGCAATTCGATTGCTTCCGATAACGTAATTTTGAACTTTTTGAAAAATAGGATTGTCGGGCTTGGGCGTTTCAGGAATAAAACCTTTTGTACCTTCGTGCAAATAATGAAGCATGGTAGCGGGGAGAGAGTCTTTTAACGAATATTTCTCGATCACTGCCATTGCATCCGAAAAAGTGCTTGAATCTCCCACCGTTGGTCCAGATGCAATCACATCTAACCTGTCACCGATAACATCCGATAAAATCAGGCTTACACAAGTTGCCGGATAAATTGCCCTGGCTAGTTGTCCACCTTTCACCTTCGATAAATGCTTACGCACCGTATTTATTTCGGTAATATCAGCACCGCATTTGACCAGCAATTCATTTGTCCGTTTTAAATCATCGAGCGTTGCATCTTTTGGGAAATCTGCCATTAGGGCTGAGGCTCCTCCCGATATCAAACAAATCACCAAATCATTTTCGTTTGCTTTCCTCGCAATATCAAGCAGTTGTTCTGTGCCTTTCATGCCTTCGGCATCAGGTATTGGGTGACCAGCTTCGGTAAGCGTCAGGTATTTCAACTCCGTTCCGTGTCCGTATTTAGTAATCACGTGTCCACCAGTTATCTTGTCTCCCAGAATACTTTCCACTTCTTTGGCCATCAACGCTGCTGCCTTTCCGGCTGCCAAAACGTAAATATGAGAGAAAGTGGATAACGGTAATTTTTTTTCGGCGATTTGTAACACATCACCGCTGAGTTTTACCTGCGATTGAATCAATTTTTCGGGTAAAATACTTTCAACTCCGGCAAGAAATATTTCTTCGGCTATTTTTCTCATCAATTACAACATAAAAAATGAAGCCAGCCAAATGCAAAGAAACGTAACGATTCCCATAACGATAGTAGCTGATGAATAAACTTTGAGCGTAGTGTTCGAGCTGATTCCAGAAAATCGGGAAACTACCCAGAAATAAGAATCGTTGGCGTGAGAAACCATCATCGAT
>CAYPPC010000477.1:1017-1707 GCA_964412435.1 uncultured Paludibacter sp. | reverse complement strand
GAAGACGGTAGTTACTACACGTTCAATGTAAAATATGCCGATGAGCCTGTAAAATTGAGTGTCGAAATGACCGACTTCATTCACGATGGAGAAGCCGTGAACCGCCCGAACAATGCAATGGAGATTTACATGAGGGAACTGGGGAGCGAATCGCCGTTACTGGTTAAACTGATAATGAAGTCTATTTACAAAAATGATAATCGGGAAATAAAGCATATTGGTAGTAAACGCTTCAGCATACAATACACACTCAAAGGAATTTATACGCACAATGGATTGCTTTATTTCCATATGCAACTCAAAAACTCATCCAATGTACCGTTTGACGTGGATTATATCACTTTCAAAATAGTTGATAAAAAAGTAGCCAAACGTACCGCTATTCAGGAACAGGTAATCATGCCATTGAGGGCGCATAACAACCTGACATTGATAGGAGGTAAGAAAACAGAACGGGTAGTGTTCACTTTGCCGAAATTCACTATTCCGGATGATAAGCATCTTATCATTGAACTGAACGAAAAAGAGGGCGGACGGCATCAATCTTTTGTGGTTGAAAACGCCGACCTCGTGAGAGCCAAAGTAATCAACGAACTCAAAGTGAAGTAAGATGAAGCGGTTATCTATCATCGTAACTTTTGTGCTGTGCCTGGTCTTTGCTGACCAAGCCCACGCACAGCGTTGTTTGCC
>CAYPPC010000477.1:0-1007 GCA_964412435.1 uncultured Paludibacter sp. | reverse complement strand
ACAGGCGGAATGGTGGACGGATTTCATTCGTCGGACAATAAGAACGAACTGGGCTATTATTTCGGGGTATCTATGGCCACCTATACCAAACACGCAAACAAGTGGGTATTTGGTGCAGAGTTCCTGAATAAATACTACCCCTATAAGGAAGATAAAATACCTGTCAGTCAGTTTACGGCAGAGGGCGGTTACTACTTGAAATTTCTTTCAGACCGTAATAAGGTAGTTCTTTTCTCTTTGGGTGGATCTGCACTTGCCGGATACGAAACAAGCAACTGGGGAGAAAAGACACTCTTTGACGGCTCCACGCTTCGGAATGATGATGCTTTTATCTATGGCGGTGCGATTACATTGGAAATGGAAACATACTTATCCGACCGTGTTGTATTGCTCCTTACAGGACGTGAGCGGATATTGTGGGGTACTTCAACAGGGCATTTCCATACCCAATTCGGACTGGGACTGAAATTTATAATCGATTAAATAGAAAACGACAATGAAAAAGACATTAGCATATTTTTTATACACGCTATTGCTTGCGGCAGTAGTTTGTGGCTGTTCTGACGACTTGGATATTCATCAGGTTTACGCATATGATTTGGTTTGTATGCCGGTGCAGAAAAAAATCGTTCAGAATGAAACTACGGAAATCCGCTGCCAACTGGTAAAAAAGGGCGACTATGAGCAGACGAAGTTCTTCATCAGGTATTTCCAACCTGATGGAAAGGGCGAGCTGCGAATGGATGACGGAACACTATTGCTTCCGAATGACCGATACCCGTTGGATAGGACTACGTTCAGGCTGTATTATACTCCCCGATCTACCGACCAGCAGGTTATCGACGTGTATATCGAAGATAATTTCGGGCAGGTGGTACAGAAGACATTCAGCTGGCAGAATGAAAACGGCGATAATAAGGAAGAATAAAATTAACGAAAATAATCACTAACCAATCGAGTAGGAAGATAGGGATTAATTCCCTATCTGTCCTCTCCCACCACCGTGC
>CAYPPC010000476.1:0-1714 GCA_964412435.1 uncultured Paludibacter sp. | reverse complement strand
CCCGGCTAATAAATTGCTACATACAATAAAAAGCAGTATCTTTGCACCCGAAATTTTTTAAACCAGCGAACTGGGATTAAATATCGGTAAGAGACTGCATATCAACACAAAGGTGGTGGATCTGCCGAAAACAAAACTGCCTTTTTCGCTTAACAAATCCAAAACATGTCATTACAATGCGGTATAGTGGGACTTCCCAATGTGGGAAAATCCACCATTTTCAACTGTCTGTCAAACGCTAAAGCGCAGGCTGCCAACTTCCCTTTTTGTACCATTGAGCCCAATGTGGGCGTAATCACCGTTCCCGACGACCGGCTGAACAAGCTGGCCGAACTGGTAAAACCCAATCGAATTTTACCCACTACGGTGGAGATTGTTGATATTGCCGGACTGGTAAAAGGAGCCAGCAAAGGTGAAGGTTTAGGGAATAAATTCCTGGGAAATATCCGGGAGACCGACGCCATTCTGCACGTGCTTCGCTGCTTCGACGACGAAAACGTGACCCACGTTGACGGCAGCATCGACCCCATCCGCGACAAAGAAATTATTGATGCCGAGTTGCAGTTGAAAGACCTGGAAACCATCGAAGCACGTATCAGCCGTGTAGAAAAACAAGCTAAAACAGGCGGTGACCAGGAGGCTTTGCGTGCATTTAAGATTTACTCCCGTTTTCAGGAGGCTTTGCAGCAGGGACTCTCAGCACGCTCTGTAGTTTTCGACAACAAAGATGACGAGAAGATTGCACGCGAGCTCTATCTGCTCACCTATAAACCGGTGCTCTATGTATGTAACGTAGACGAAGAGAGTGCGGTCAATGGCAATAAGTATGTGGACATGGTCAAAGAGATGGCTAAAGCAGAAGGAGCTGAAATTTTAGTGGTTGCCGGTAAAATTGAATCTGAGATTGCTGAGTTCGATACCTTCGAAGAGCGTCAGATGTTTCTGGAAGAGATCGGATTGACCGAATCGGGTATTGCGCGTCTGATACGTGCGGCATATGATCTGCTGGATCTGCAAACCTATTTCACCTGTGGAGTTCAGGAAGTGCGTGCCTGGACATTCCACCGGGGCTGGAAAGCACCACAGTGTGCCGGAGTAATCCACACCGACTTCGAAAAAGGCTTTATCCGTGCTGAAGTTATTAAGTATAATGACTTTATTGAGTACGGTTCTGAGGCAACAGTTAAGGCTGCCGGAAAAATGAGTGTTGAAGGTAAAGAGTACCTGGTGCAGGATGGTGATGTGATGCACTTCCTCTTTAATGTATAAAAATTCCTCTGCCTAACAAACTGGAAAGAATCAGTGCTTGAGATAACAAAAAAAGCCGGACATTGTCCGGCTTTTTTGTTTTCTATTATCTGCTGGATTATTTCACCAGAACTTTTTGTATCATTTCGCCTGCTTTTACAATATAAACACCAGATTGCAGTGCTTGTTTACTGTTTACCTTCAGACCATTTACAGTATACACTTCAAATACATCCACACCGTCAACCTGAATCACGCCATTGTTTACATAAACGGGCAGGTTGGTGAAGTCTTTAGCAACACCTGTGGTTGTATTGTAGTTTCTCATACTATTCGGTTCAACTACAAAATACCAGGCTGTGAGACCATTCAAAGCTACGAAGTTATCGCTCAGACGGCTCATCAGATTACTTTGCCAGCTAATTCCAAAGCTTGGCTGATCGGCACCTCTGATGGCATACTGGCT
>CAYPPC010000475.1:0-1715 GCA_964412435.1 uncultured Paludibacter sp. | reverse complement strand
AGCGCAAATAAACTGGCAACAGGTTGAATCGGGTGTCTGGAAGGGAATTGTCGGAACGCCCGAAGCGTACTCTTTACTGAGTGTAGCTGATGTTTCACCTCAGTCTGGAGCATTTAGAAAAATGCCTGTCGTAAGTTTTCCTGCATTTGGAAATGAAGTTGTGGGGACTGTATCGGGAGGTAAGACGTCAGTGAGAATACCTCTCATAAAAGGAGAGCAACTATATGGGTTCGGGTTAAATTTTCAAACGGTACATCAGCGAGGAAAAATTTTGAATCTGCACGTAGACCATTACGGCGGGAAGGATAATGGTCGAACACATGCACCTGTTCCATTCTACGTTTCCAGTCAGGGATATGGAGTATTAGTAAATTCTGCCCGCTATTTAACGGTTTACGCTGGGAGTGGCGTTCGCAAAGACAGTCCTAATGCGCCTGTGCCACAAGATCGAAACACCGATAGAACCTGGTCGTCACGTCCCTATTCCGATGCCGTGGAGATATTGATCCCTGCCGAAGGAGTGGAAATATACCTATTTGCAGGGCCTACCACAATGGATGCTATTCGCAGGTATAATCTGTATTGCGGCGGAGGGACATTGCCTCCGCGATGGGGATTAGGTTTTACCCAGCGTACACAAAGACTTTATACCGACGAACAGGTGAAGGAAGAGGCGGCATTATTTGAAGAAAAAGGGTTCCCTCTGGATTACATCGGCTTGGAACCCGGGTGGCAAAGTAAAGCTTACCCTTGTTCTTTTGAATGGGACAAAGGGAGATATCCTGATCCTTCAGGATTTGTGAAAGAGATGAAAGAGCGCGGGGTACGCATCAATTTATGGACCAACCCCTATATTTCTCCTGCTTCCGGCATTTACAGAGAGATGTACCCATTGAGTGGTTCCCACACGGTTTGGAATGGGATTGTGCCTGATTTTTCTATGGACAAGGCACAAAAAATATGGATAGATAAGCTAAAAAAAGAACATTCTTCTATTGGTGTCAGCGGTTATAAAATTGATGAAGTAGATGGTTACGACCACTATCTATGGCCTGATGTAGCTACCTCTCCTTCCGGATTAAGTGCGGAGCAAATGCGTCAGACCTATGGCTTATGGGTTCAGAAAATAACTGCTGATATGTATAAAGATCAAAATATAAGGACATTTGGTTTGGTTAGGGCATCTAATGCGGGAGGAAATGCTTTTCCGTATGTTATTTATAATGATTATTACAGTCATGAAGACTTTATTACTGCATTAATTAACAGTGGATTTAGCGGCGTGTTATGGACACCGGAAGTAAGAAGTTCCAAAACCGGGGAAGAATGGTTGAGGCGTTTCCAGTCAGTAGTTTTTTCGCCCATGGCAATGATCAATGCATGGTCAAGCGGAACAAAACCATGGTCATTTCCGGAAGTAACTGAAAGTGTGAAAGAATATGCGCTTTTGCGGATGCAGATGATGCCCTATTGGTATTCCGAATTTGCAAAGTACCATTTTGAAGGGACACCCCCTTTCAGAGGAATGAATCTGGAACCGGGTTTTAGTGTACAGGTTACCGAAGAGGTCGTATCAAAGAATTTGGAAGATAATCCCTATCTGGAAGCAGTAAACAGAGAAGTAAAAGACCAATATATGGCAGGAGAATATCTTTTGGTAGCCCCCATGTTCACAGGTCAAGAGTCACGCAAAGTGATCCTGCCTAAAGGGAACT
>CAYPPC010000474.1:751-1717 GCA_964412435.1 uncultured Paludibacter sp. | reverse complement strand
GATTGAGGCACGTATTGAAAACGAAGTACCCGAAGTGCAATGGGCTATGAATTTTACCGCGGCTCAAATCGGAATCTTTCAGCCCGAATACCGCTCCCGATGTGTTTCTTTGGGTAAAAGAACCGGACTTTACAAAGACGAGATAGTAGCGAAAAATTGCACTCCAAATTATTTACCCAAGTATATTGCCATTCAGGTTGCCAAACTCAATAAATAATCAAAAATCAATTTTCAAGAAACATTCGGACAATATTTAAAAGCCATTTAATAAAAAACCACATAAATTCGGAGTTATATTTTCCATACACATCCTCAACATTTTACCCTCAATAACGTTAAAGAGATAGACAAGTCGGTTGGATTTGTTAAATTGCTATTCCCGGCAACTTCGGCGCGTGTACTCTTAGGAGAATATGTTTAACTTTTGTGTCAATCTAAAAAATAAAATTATGACTTATTCAAATGCAAGGGCTGTCAAAACCATTGAGATTAATGGCAGCAGCTATCGTTACAGTTCTCTGAAAGATCTGCCCGGAGGTTCGGTAGGACATCTTCCTTTCAGTATTCGTATTCTGTTGGAAAACGTAATGAGAAATTTCGACGGTTTCAGTATTACCGACGAACATATTCAAACTTTGGTGAATTGGTCGTCCGAACCCATCGATAAAGATATCCCCTATAAACCAGCACGTATTCTTATGCAGGATTTCACGGGTGTTCCTGCCGTAGTGGATATGGCTTCGTTGAGAGCCGAGTACGTACGACACGGTAAGGATGGTCAAAAAATCAACCCGGCTATTCCTGTCGACTTAGTGATCGATCACTCTGTTCAGGTGGATTATTACGGGACTAATTACTCTTTCAACAGAAACGTAGAGTTAGAGTATGAAAGAAATAAAGAACGATATGAACTGCTTAAATGGGCTCAGAAAGGGTTGAAAAACTTCACGGTTGTACCGCCGGGAA
>CAYPPC010000474.1:0-741 GCA_964412435.1 uncultured Paludibacter sp. | reverse complement strand
AATATTTAGCCAAAGGAATTATAGAAAGGGACGGATGGCTGTTTCCTGACACATTGGTAGGAACAGACTCTCATACACCTATGGTAAACGGAATAGGCGTTATTGGCTGGGGAGTGGGCGGAATTGAAGCAGAGGCAGCCATGTTAGGACAGCCTATCTTCTTCACTTGTCCTCAAGTAATCGGACTGAAACTAACCGGCCAAATTCCGGCTACCTGCACAGCCACCGATATGGTGTTGTCCATCACGAAAGTGCTACGTGAAAAAGGCGTAGTTGGAAAATTCGTGGAAGTATTCGGGGACGGGTTGGATCATTTAACGGTTACCGACAGAGCCACCATAGCCAATATGTCACCAGAATTCGGATGTACCGTTACGTACTTCCCTATTGACAACCGCACGCTGGAATATATGCATGTAACCAACCGTACGCCTGAACAAATAAAGATTGTTGAAGAGTATTGTAAAGAAAATCTGTTGTGGAGAACAGGTAACGAAGAAATCACTTATTCATCTGTGGTAGAATTCGATTTGTCTACTTTGGAGCCTACGGTTTCAGGGCCAAAGCGTCCACAAGACAAGATTTTGGTAAAAGATTTAGGAAATAAATTTTCCGAATTACTCGAAAAAGAACACAGCCGGATATATCAGCCTATTTTACAACGTTCTGAATCAGGTTGGTTAGCCGATGGCGGTTCGGGTACGGAGTTCACTTTCGGTAAAGTTCCCGTTGAAAGCACCG
>CAYPPC010000473.1:0-1723 GCA_964412435.1 uncultured Paludibacter sp. | reverse complement strand
TAAATGAAATTTTTTTCAAAGATTTAAATTTGAGGAAACCAGATGTCTTTATGAATGCCGCAGGAAATTCCGCCACTGAAACTATAGCTAATGTAATAAAAGAATCAGATAGAATAATTAAAGAAATAAAACCGGATGCAATATTATTATATGGTGATACAAATTCATGTTTGTCTGTAATTTCAGCAAAGAAAAATAAAATACCTGTATTTCATATGGAAGCAGGAAATCGTTGTTTTGATGAAAGAGTTCCTGAAGAAATAAACAGGAAAGTTATAGATCATTTGAGCGACATAAATATGACAATTACTGAACACGCAAGACGTTATCTTTTACAAGAGGGAATAAAACCAGAAACTGTTATCAAGGTCGGCTCTAGTATGAAGGAGGTTTTTAAAGATTCAATTGAATCTATAGAAAAAAGTGAAATTTTAAAAAGCTTGTCTTTAGAGAAGAATGGTTATTTTGTATTAAGTTGTCATAGGGAAGAAAATATTGATAATGAGAAAAACTTTAAATCCTTAATCAAAGCAATAAATGATGTTGCGGACAGATATAAATTACCAATTATTTTTAGCGCACATCCTAGGACTAGAAAAAAAATTGAAGAAAAAAATATTAAGTTTAACGAATTAGTTCAATATATGAAGCCTCTTGGTTTTGTTGATTATAACAAACTTCAGAAGAATGCTTTTTGTGTAATATCGGATAGTGGGACCGTAACAGAAGAATCTTCATTACTTGGTTTTCCAGCAATTACAATTAGACAAGCTCATGAAAGACCCGAAGGTATGGATGAAGGAACTTTAATTATGAGTGGAGTTGATTCTGATTCAATATTATTATCTATAGATTGTATAACAAAACAAAAAGCTACGATGAAAATAATTGATGATTATGATGTTGATAACGTTTCTAAAAAAGTAGTTAGAATTATTTTGAGTTATACAAGTTATGTAAATAGAACAGTGTGGAGAAAATATGAATAATAATCCTAAGGTAAGTATTATTATTCCTGTTTACAATGGAGAAAATTTTCTGTCTGAGGCAATCTCTTCTGCATTAAATCAAACTTATAAAAATATAGAAATAATTGTTGTAAATGATGGTTCTAATGATCAAACTGAAAAAGTTGCTACAACTTTTGGTAAGAAAATCAAGTATTATAAGAAGAAAAATGGTGGTGTTTCTTCGGCCTTAAACTTAGGAATAAGTAAGATGACTGGAGACTATTTTGCTTGGTTATCTCATGATGATTTGTATTATCCAAGTAAAATAGAAGAGAATATAAATTTTTTGAGTAAAAATAAACTTTCAAAAAGTATAATAATGTCTGATTTTGAATTGATTGACGTAACAGGAAATACAATTAAACAACAAAGATTTAATTCTAAGGAAATAAAATCCTTCCCAATTTTTGCTGTATTAAAAACATATATTAACGGAATAACAGTATTAATTCCAAAAAATGTTTTTAAGAAAGTTGGTTTTTTCAACGAAAATCTTAGTTACACTCAAGATTATGACATGTGGTGGAGAATCCATAAAGCAGGTTTTCAATTTGTTCATCAACCGAAAGTATTAACTAAAACAAGAATTCACCAAGAACAAGATACGATTAAAGAAAATACAGCAGTTGCAAAACAAGGAAATAAATTTTGGATTGAAATATTAAAAACCATTTCAGATTCAGAGGCTATTATATTATCGGGTACTAAGTTGA
>CAYPPC010000472.1:0-1727 GCA_964412435.1 uncultured Paludibacter sp. | reverse complement strand
CCATCCAGAGTAATAGCAATAGATTTACCGATATTCTCTTTGGTCAGTCGTGCCCAGGTTTTAGCACCTTCGGCATTCATCGACATACTTACCTCAGCAAATGCAGTGTGCTGACCAAACTGGTCGCGTGCATCTGTAATTACGCTACCGGTAAGCGGTGCACGGCCGTCGCGGGAAGTACTCTTGATAGCCACCAGTTCGTAGTAGCGCTCGTTTTCGTCAACAGCATTCACACTCCAGCGCAGACCGAGGTCACGGGGCAGAACTTCTTTTACTTGTCTCAGGTTGAAGTAGCTGTTAATCAGTGCGGTGTCTTTGCTTTCAGCAACACCCACCACCGGACCGCGCATAACCTGACCACCCTGTGCGTTTACGGCAAGAATGGCAAACAGCGGGTTCTCTTTGCGGAACTGCTCAGCCTGTTTCAGTGAGTCAGCAGAAGTTTGCATTTGTGAAGCCATAGCTGCTTTCAGGCTATCAGCCACAGAAGCAGGAGCATCTTCAGCAAGCTCTTCAACAGCTGTTTCAACTGTTTCTTCAACAACAGTTTCAGTGCCTTCATCCTCTACCAGTCCGCTGGACTGCAGTTGAGCGATCACACTGTTAGCTTCAACAATATTATTTAATATTTCATCCAGTTCGTAAGTAGGCCAGAACTCCAGGTTAGCAGAACCCTGGAGCAGTTTACGTACACGCTCCGGTTCTTTCACACCGGGAAGTTCAACCAGGATACGACCTGTATTTTCAAGTTTCTGAATGTTGGGCTGAATCACACCAAAACGGTCGATACGTGTACGTAACACGTTAAACGAGTTATTGATGGCACCTTCAACCTCTTGTTTGAGTACGTTGTAAACCTCATCATTGGTGCTGCTTAGCGTGATTCGGTCTTTCAGATCGAACGTGCTGAAGATAGTAGCCAGTTTAACCTGCGGGTCAATCTCTCTGTAAGACTGAACAAACAGATCGAGGTATTGCGCACTGGTGGAACGGCGTTGTTTTTCCGAAGCCATTTCAAGTGCCTGCTGGAAATTGGGGGTAGTATTGTAGTTGGAAAGTGCCCGCAGAATATCGGGAACAGAAATTTCCAGAGTTACGTTCATACCACCTTTGAGGTCAAGACCCAGGTTTACACCTTTCTGGCGGGTTTCTTTCAAGGTATAACCTAAATAAACTTTTTGTTTCCCTACTGAGTCGAGATAGTTGTAGTAAGCAATATTACCAACACTATCCAGGTGGGAACTTTTTTCTTTTGCTGTCAGCCCGGCAAAAGCACTGCTTTGCTCATAATCAGATTTCGCAGCCATGGCGATTTCGTCCGCCTTGGACTCATATCTTTTTGTCACAATGTTGAATGACAAATAGAATGCAGAAATCAATGCAAGTGCAATTCCGAGAATTCGAATAAGCCCTTTGTTTTGCATGTGAATTGATATAATTTATAAATTACTAAAATACAGTTTTTAAAACGACTGCAAATATACGACATTTTTTTATTCTCTCAATAGAAATAATGGTATTTCCGCACATAAAAAACTAAAATTCAACCCTTTTGATGAAGATTTTTGTCTTAAGTCTTAGAGAAATAGTTGTTTTTCTCAATTATTTCTCCGAAAAATTTGGCCACTCGAAAATAATGTATTATCTTTGCAGTTGCAAACGCAAAAAAATAGATCGCGGAGTGGAGCAGTGGTAGCTCGTTGGGCTCATAACCCAAAGGTCGTAAG
>CAYPPC010000471.1:0-1729 GCA_964412435.1 uncultured Paludibacter sp. | reverse complement strand
CGACAGCAGCGGACTGGTTCAGCTCACCTACTCCATGGCAGGTGTTTCATTACCCCGTTATGCATCCAAACAGGTTGAACTGGGCAGTGTTGTTGATTTTCTTACCGAAGCGGAGCCCGGTGATCTCGCTTTTTTTAGCAATGAGGAGGGCGAAGTAATCCATACCGGTATTTTACTAAACTCCCATCAGATTATTCATGTCTCAGGCATCACAAAAATTGAGATTATCGATGCTCAGGGAATTATCTCTTCTGAAACAGGTGAGTACAGCCATCATCTGAGGGTTGTCAAACGCTTGTTCTAAATAAGACAATCATATTAACAAAAAAACGGACTGCGGTCCGTTTTTTTGTTTTATACATTTAGCTATACCCGTGCTTTATAGTCCCTCAGCTCAGTCAGCAAATCCGCAATTTTTTCTGCAGCTGCAGCTGCAAAACGTTTCCCTTTTTCAGCAGTTGCTCTGTGCGGATTGCCAATGCCGGTATCAGCAGTCACCTCATCCCAGTGGCGCGGCATCCAGCCGATTTTCTCATTGAGCGATTTCAGACTGGTCGGCTTCGTTGCTCCATCACCGGCCAGTGACAAATCCACCAAATCCGGTCGATAGTGCATCAAAACAGATGTTTCCAGTTCACCCGCATGCTCATCTGGATTGGCTTCGAAATAATCGTCGTGTTTCAGGAATGTCCACCAATCCACCTGCATCAGCGTGAAATCGGGATACTTAAAGGCAAAATCGCGCACAAAAGACTTAAAACTGTTACCGCCATGACCATTTATAATCACAAGCTTATTTATGCCCTGTCCACGTAACGATTCAATGGTATCACTCAAAATAGCCTTTTGCGTTTCGCTGCCGGCATGGATACAAAGTTGTTTGTTCCACTGTCCCGGATTCTGCGAACCCAGAAAAACAGGCGGTAAAACAGCGCAGACAACATTTGATTTCTCATAAGCCAGCGTAGCACTGTCGAGCGCCACGTGATAAGAGAGAAAACAGTCAGTCATATAGGGTAAATGATAGTTATGTGGTTCAATAGCTCCCCAGGGGAGTATCACCACATCATACTTTGTCTCTTTCACAGCAGCCCAGTTGGCTGTTGTCAGGTCAATTTTTGATTGGATATCACTCATATTCTCTATGTAATTATTTAATGTTTTATCAGACTCATTATAATAGCAAGCAAACCGATAGAAGCAATCGCAGCACCTGTAATCCGGTTGATCAGTTTCAGGCCCCGCAGGTTAAATCTGTACCGGAAGCGTCCCGCCATCCAGGTGAGCAAAAGCCACCACATACCGGCACCGAACACAATAAAAAGCAGTCGCAACACATAAGCCCAAAATGAGTTAGCTGTTTCGGTGTAACCGGTTTGGGCAAACAAAGCGATCAGAATAAAGAGAATCAGAGGATTGGAAAGCGTTAATGCAAAAGAGGTAAAATAATCTCGCAGCATAGTAGAATCCTGCTTCTCATGCGGTTGCGGCTGTGCAATTGGATTGCTGTTATAGATCCAGATGCCAAAAAAGATGATTATCACACTGCCACCCAGCTGAATCAGAAACTGATACTGCTCTATGAGTCCCAGCACGAAGCTGAGAAAAAACATGGTGATAATCGCATATACAATATCAGAGGTGGTTGCACCAAATCCGGTAGCCAGGCCGGCACGGCGACCGCGGTTCAAGGTTCGCTGAATACAGAGCATACCAATCGGTCCCAATG
>CAYPPC010000470.1:1363-1736 GCA_964412435.1 uncultured Paludibacter sp. | reverse complement strand
ACGCCATTTCCCTTTTGGAATCTTCCGGACAAATGCAAAATGAGGACTTAACTGCAATTAAAAAATGGTTTGAAGAATACTTCATTTGGTTGACCGAAAGTAATTTCGGCAAACAGGAAGAGGCCTATCATAACAATCATTCTGTGGCTTTTGATGTCCAAAGCTGTGGAATTGCATACTTTTTAGGAAAAAAAGAGTACGTAAAAAAGAAAATCACAGAAATGAAAGTAAGAAGAATCAATCCAATGATTGAAGGCGATGGCAGTCAACCCGAAGAGTTAATTAGAACCAGAGCATTTGGTTATTCCGTAGGAAATCTGGAGAATTTCATCGATTGTGGTATTCTCGGTAAGAAAGTGGGTGTAAATATCTT
>CAYPPC010000470.1:0-1353 GCA_964412435.1 uncultured Paludibacter sp. | reverse complement strand
AGATCACAAGTTGGGAGCAGGTTGAAAGAAACCTGGGAGATCTGGTGAGAAAAGCAACAACGCTTTACAAAGATAAAAAAAACAAGCAAGTTTTGAATGATGATTTTTCGAACGGTCAGGCTAAAGAATGGAGATCGTTAGTAATTGCGAGAAAGTAATAATATTCTTTTCCTGAATGAACTTCTAAAAATGTTTATCTTATGAAAAAGACCGTATTCCTGTATCTGGTTCTTTCTTTCTTAATTTTATCATCTCATGCCCAGAAAACAGAATCGGTCTATTTATCCGGTACGGGAAGTGATGACACCGTACTTTGGGACTTCTTCTGTAGTGCAGGCCGTAAAAGTGGTGAATGGACAAAAATACCCGTTCCGTCAAACTGGGAGTTTCATGGATTCGGACAGTTTACGTATGGCCACGACAAAGAGCGTTTGAACGAATACGGGCAATATCGTTATAAGTTTACGATACCAAAACATTGGGCCAATAAAAAGATCAATATTGTATTCGAAGGGTCGATGACGGATACTGAAGTAAAGATTAACGGGAAAAAGGCAGGAGATATTCATCAGGGTGGCTTCTACGAGTTTAAATACGACATCACAAGATTGTTGAAATTCGGCAATGAAAATCTTTTGGAAGTAACAGTTCATAAATCTTCGGCAAACGAATCCATAGAAAATGGAGAACGTAACGCCGATTTTTGGGTTTTCGGAGGGATCTATCGTCCGGTTTGGCTTGAGGCGCTGCCAGAAACACACATTGAACGCATTGCTATTGACGCAAAGAGCAATGGAAATTTTAACGCAGATGTCTATTTAGGCGGTGATGTTGCAAAAACAGAACTCCGGGTTCAGATTAAAACACTCGACGGAAAAGCCTTCGGTAATCCCATATCGAAAACAGTTAACAAAAACAACCCGATTCGTCTGTCAGAATCCTTTCAGAATCCGGCCTTATGGTCGTCTGAATTTCCAAACAGATATTTGGTTGAAATTTCTATAGTCAGAAATGGACAAACATTACATTCCGTAACCGAGAAATTCGGTTTCAGAATCGCGGAATTACGTCCCGGAGACGGCTTTTATGTGAACGGAGCAAAAATAAAATTAAAGGGAGTGAACCGGCATACCCACTGGCCAACATCAGGGAAAGCCACAAATCGTTCCATTAGTTTGATGGACGCACAATTGATTAAGGAAATGAACATGAATGCCGTGCGCATGTCGCACTATCCTCCAGACAAACATTTTCTCGATGTGTGCGATTCGCTGGGTCTGTATGTGATTGATGAACTTACCGGCTGGCAGTCTAAATACGATACCGAAGCAGGAAAGAAACTGGTAAAAGAAC
>CAYPPC010000469.1:1321-1756 GCA_964412435.1 uncultured Paludibacter sp. | reverse complement strand
GAAGATAAGGGCGCCGATTTCGATTTTAAAACATTTTCGAGACCGGTAATTGATACTTTAGCCGATTTAGGCGTTAAAGCCGAATTTACCGGACGAAACGATTTGGTTATCGATGGGAAGAAAATTTGCGGAAATGCGCAAGCTTATATTCAGGGGCGGGTTATGCATCATGGATGTTTACTTTTCGATACCGATTTAACTGTGCTTTCGAAAGCATTGGAAGCACCAAAAGACAAGATTGAAAGCCGGAGTGTGAAATCTGTACGAAGCGTAGTGGACAATATTCTGCCCAATCTGCCGGAAAAAATATCGGTTGATGAATTTTCCGATAAATTGCTGGAGCACATGAAATCGAAATTTCCTGAAATGAAAGAATACATTTTCTCGGAAGAAGAATTGGCTGAAATTGAAAATTTACGAGCTACAAAATTCGGC
>CAYPPC010000469.1:0-1311 GCA_964412435.1 uncultured Paludibacter sp. | reverse complement strand
CGGACATTCTCCTAAATTTGATATCGAACGGCAATCGCGATATACGGCCGGAAAAATTCAGGTTTTTGCCGATGTTAAGAACTCCGTTATTCAGCAAATTCGATTTTACGGAACCTTTTTTGGAAACAACAGCAACCTTTCGGAAGTAGAGAATGCGCTTGTTGGCGTAAAATACACACCGGAAGACGTTCGCGAAGCGCTTTCCGCAATTGAGTTCAACCATTATTTTGCCGGATATTCGTTGGATGAACTCACGGAAGCAATTGTGGGGTAAGTGATTCCAACGCCAATAAGTAAACATTAGATTGACTGAGATTGAATAAGATTGATTGAGGTTAAATGTGCGTGATCGTTTTCAATCTTATTCTATCTTAATTAATCTTATTCAATCTTTTATAAATACCACATTATATTTGAATATTCATTCAATATGAAAAAAATCATTTTTACTTTATTTGTCATTTTTCTGGTGTCGTCTATCACATTCGCACAGAATAAATGGGCTATCGCCTTACACGGCGGAGCCGGAAGTGCGCCCGAAAACATAACAAAAGAGCAAGTTACTGTTTACGAAGCGGAGTTGTTAAAATCACTCGAAATCGGCAAACAGATGCTCAAAAACGGAGCTTCTGCAATCGATGCTGTGGAGGCGGTTGTTGTTTCGCTGGAAAATAATCCGATGTTCAATGCAGGAAAAGGAGCGGTTACCAACAGCGAAGGCATTCACGAACTGGACGCAGCCATCATGGACGGTTCAAACCTGAAAGCAGGTGCTGTTGCCGGAGTTCGTGATGTGAAAAACCCGATTAAAGCCGCCCGGTTAGTGATGGACAGTACGGCACACGTGCTGCTTATTGCAGACGGTGCATCGGTGTTTGCAAAGCAAATGGGGTTGGAGATAGTGGAAAACAGTTATTTTTCGGTGGATAAAAAAGTGAAGCAACACAGCGATAAAGGTACGGTGGGTTGTGTGGCATTAGACGTGCATGGAAATTTAGCAGCAGCAACTTCTACCGGCGGAATGCGCGGCAAAAAGTGGGGTCGCGTGGGCGATGTACCCATTATTGGCGCGGGAACGTACGCCAATAACAATACGGTTGCCGTTTCCGGAACGGGACACGGTGAGTTGTGGATTCGTCGCGTGGTGGCTTACGATATCTCCGCTTTAATGCAATACAAAGGCTTATCGCTCGAAGAAGCGGCCAACGAAGTGATCTTTAACAAAATATCGCCTATGGGCGGTTCGGGTGGAGGAATTATTGCTGTGGATAAAAACGGAAATATCAGTCTGGTTTTCAATACTTCGCTGAT
>CAYPPC010000468.1:0-1758 GCA_964412435.1 uncultured Paludibacter sp. | reverse complement strand
AGCTGAGCGCGTGCAGTCAGATCTTTCAGTCCCGATACAGCCGTCATACCTGCTACCATTTGCAGAATAATAAACACAAAGGGATTATCGACCATAAACGATATAATCAACACCCTAATCATATGCACAAACAGCGCAGTGCGGGAGTCATAGAAAACCCGGATAATGATAGGTACCAGCGCATAAGGCAATAACCAGGCGGCATTATGCGTGAATCGCTGGGCCAGAGCGGTCAGCCCCACCATCAGCAGCATCTGCAAGGCAATAAAAAGCAGATTCTTAAAGCTTTCGAATATATTGGCACGGAAAAGATAAAGAAAGAGAGTGAGGAAAAGTATCAGACCTGACACAACTATGATCTCACCCAGAATAACATAACCCGACTCTTTCAACAGGGAGTCTTTTTTGTCTGTTTCAATCTTCAGCGAGTTAAGAATTTCATAGCTTGCCGGAGTCACTATTTCACCCCGGTCAATAATCTTCTCGCCGGACTGCACAATGCCGGAAGTAAGTGACAGATTTTTCACCATATCCTCCTGCACGTTAATAGAAGTAATGCTGTCATACACTAGATTACTGCTAAGATAGAGGTTCAAGTTGTAGCTATTAAGAGCAGACTGATCCACATTCGACGGTCGCTTAAAAATCAGCTCTTCGTAGGCAGTTTTTGGGGTGTATAAATCTTCGAGTGCAAGCACCGATGTGCTGCGATCGGCATAAACCACAGTGATATTTTTCCGGTTTTCATTCTGCAAACGCTCATAAGTTCCTGAAGAGACAATTCCACGACCATAAATCTCATCAAACTTTGATTTTACATAAGTTGCATAGGCCGGCGGCTCCTCATTGATCAGATTCCAGGCATTCAGCCATTTATCTAACTGTTGCTGATGCACTTTTTCATTAAATTGAAAATAGGGAGTATAGTTGGCAAGCAACTCTTCCCGGTCATGTTTCAGCTGCTCTGATGTTTTATAGACCGGAAAGTCAAAAGAAGCAACAATCAGTTCATAATTCCACGGTTTACCAATTTCATAGTGATACTTAAACTTTTTCTCTTTTGGGTAAAGTAAAATAATGACAGTCACCACCACAACAAATAGCAGCAATTGCAAAAACACCTGTGTTCTCTTATTGGAAATCACCATAGGATTCTAGTTTTGATTTGACAAACTTGAATGGAGCGCCTTTTTGAAGCTCCCGGGTTTGAAAATACAGTTATTCTATGCAAAGCTATAAAAAAAGAGGGAATATTTAGTTAGTTGTCCTTAAAATATCTATTTTTGTAGCAATCAATCTTGAAAAACAATTAACACACACAGTATGTTTACCTTAATCACCGCACCACTGGCAGCACTTTTTTCGGAGAATGATAACCGCAGCGAAATGGTTTCGCAACTACTTTTTGGCGAGCAGATAGAGATTCTTGAAAAAGAGGGCTCCTGGTACTTCGTAAAAAACCTAAATGATGATTGCAGCGGCTGGATTCACAAATCCGGCATCAATCAAAAACAGTTTACAGAAACGGCTGCCGACACTTCCGGATTTTCAGCCATCCGGTCAGCTCTGATGACCTGCTTCAAAACCTCCAGTGTGGAGAAAATCACATTGCCGGGCGGAAGCCTCACCCCTCCTTTGCAAAATGAACAGTTTGAGATGCAAGGTGAAATTTATCAGGTGGCTCAGTTTATACCTGCCGGTAAAAAAAGAAACGACGGATTAGGTGTGGTCGAGCTGGCGCAACAATATGTCAACTCA
>CAYPPC010000467.1:0-1763 GCA_964412435.1 uncultured Paludibacter sp. | reverse complement strand
AAATTAGGCACTATGACCAGTCGTAAAAATAAAATTCTTACAGATGCAGATATTGCCCAAATTTCAGAAGCCTACCACAATTGGCGAAATATAGACGGTAATTATGAAGATGTACAAGGGTTTTGCAAGTCTGCAAACCTTGCAGAAGTAGAAGCAAACAACTTTGTACTAACTCCGGGAAGATATGTAGGCACTGAAGAAGTAGAAGATGACGGCATACCCTATGAAGAAAAAGTAGCCACCATTTCAGAAAACCTAAAAGGTTATTTTGAAAAATCTATTGATTTACAGCAGCGTATTAAAACCAATTTAGTAAAAGTAGGCATTGAAATATAATGGGTAGATTTTCATTCGATAAGCACGGTAATATAGTTCCATACGAACTGCATCCAGTTTCTATAGCTGAATTGGAAGAAGAATTTGTACAACCATTTACCAAGTCGTCAACAAGAAAAAATATTGTTGAGGGCCATAGCAACTACATTATAGAAATATTTCAAATATTAGAACATAACTTTTTTCAGTGGTTAGATGGCAGTTTCGTAACTCAAAAACTTGACCCGAACGATATTGATGTTATTAATTTCGTGCATTACTCAGAACTCACTAATGATAAGGTCAATTCATTACGTAGGTTTCTTACTCACGTAGGTAATCCAAAGGATGAATTTAAGGTTGATGGTTTTTTAGTTCCAGTATATGAATCAACTGATCCAAGATTTGCAATAACGCAAGCAAAGTATAACGAATGGAGAATATTTTTTGGGAAAGACAGAAATAACAATCCAAAGGGAATGTTACAACTCAATTTAGTGCAAAATGGCAAGTAGAAAACCTGACATAATAGAATCAGAAATAAGGCTTTTGGATAATTCATTATTCAAGGCTGAATCTCTATTGCTTCAATTTCCTGAGGATAATTTATTGCGGTTAACAATCGAACAAGATAAATACAGACGAGTAGTACTTATAGATGAATTAAAGGCAAGTATAGCAGAGAATCAACAAAATTCAGTTTACTTCTTTTTAGATGAAGATGTTTCAGGTATAGACCTTGACTTATTGCTTCCTAATCTTTCCAACTTTAAAAATATAATTGACAAAACAAGTAATTATTTAAATGTATCAAATAGAATACCTCTAAAACTAAAAACCACAGTTGCAGGTTCGTTTGGCTTTCTTTTAACCACACCATTTGAAGGCAAATTATTTAGAGAATATGACAATGTGATAGACTACGTTTTTAGAACCATTACAGTATTAGAACAAACAAATGAATCTGATATACACGATACTCTTAAAGACCTTTTTAAGAATGATAAGAAGGTAATTAATAAGTATAGTCAGTTTTTTAATGGTTTATCTAAAACAAAAAAAGACTACCGAATTGAATGGACTGCAATTTCAGGCAATCACAATGTAATTAGCCTACCCGAAAAAACAACCACACATTTATATTCTTTGCTCAGTCAACAAATAAAGCCAGAAGAAACCACAAAACAGCTTTACGGCATCATAAAAGGGGTAAGTCTTTTAAAGAATAAAATTGATTTTGCTACGGATATTGAAAATCCAGCAAACAACCCTATAAAGGCAAGTTTCTCTGAAGATTTAGCCGATTTGGTAAAAGAATACTTAGACACATTTAGTATTTGTGATTTTAAAGTAATTACAGAATACAATGAGGCTACAGAAGAAGAAACAAATAAATACGAATTACTAAACATAATACCTGCACCGTGACCAACTGGAAAGAATATAAA
>CAYPPC010000466.1:0-1764 GCA_964412435.1 uncultured Paludibacter sp. | reverse complement strand
AATCAGTGTTTTCATATAGCTCTATTTTTATTTAAGTCTTGGTTTTCAAAACTTTCGAAAGATAAATAAATTTTCTTAAATTGCAAAATCTGTACGAAAAAACAGTTGCCGATTTTCAATTGAAAACCGGCAACCGTAAAATCGAAAACTCAAAACTGATTACTTTTTCGTCTCACTCATCATATAAAATACCAATGAACTGCCGTTCATAATATCCTGATAGGTGATGAATTTCTTATCGTACGGTTGTCCGTTGAGTTCTATTTTTTCCACGTACAGGTTTTCTTTCGACAAGTTTTTGGCTTCCATTGTGAAGGTTTTTCCGTTGCCTACATCGATGCGTGCCGAAGGAATTTGCGGTGCGCCGAAAACAAACTCTCCGCTCACGGGATTCATCGGATAAAAGCCCATTGCCGAAAACATATACCATGCCGACATTTGCCCGCAATCGTCGTTTCCGATAAGTCCGTCGGGTTTGTTTTTGTAGAAATCGGTGCAGATTTGGCGCACCAAACGTTGAGTTTCTTCAGGACGGTCCAGGTACGAGTAAATGTAAGCGACGTGGTGGCTTGGTTCGTTTCCGTGTGCATATTGTCCGATAAGCCCGGTTACGTCCGATAATGTTCCGGAGGATTCCTGCTTGGTATTGAAAAGATAATTCAATACTTCACCTGCTTTTTCCTTTCCACCCATCCACTCGATAAGCCCAGGAATATCCTGCATCACATGCCACGTGTATTGCAGTGCATTTCCCTCGGTGTAATGTCCGCCGATATTTGAGTCAGCGTGAGCTAAAGCATAGGGGTCAAACGGTGTAAGCCATTCTCCTTTTGAGTCTTTAGGACGCATGGCGTTGGTTTCTTTGTCAAAATGATTTTTATAAAAATCGGCACGTTTTCTGAAGAATACTGCATCTTCTGTTTTTCCCAGCTTTTCTGCAAAAATAGCCATGCAGTAATCATCAAATCCACATTCCAACGTGCGCGAAACCGATTCAACTTTAATTAAGTCGTAAGGATAATAACCGAACTTATCGTATATATCCCAGTCGGACTTATAGTGTTTACTTTCAGTAATCGATTTTTTGATTTCGTTGTACGCGCGTTCGACATCAAATCCCGTAAAGCCTTTCAGGTAAGCGTCCACAATCATCGGAACGGAATGGTTACCGATCATCGTATAGGTTTCCTGCCCCCAAAGTGACCAAATAGGTAAATGACCTTGTTGCTCACTGTAGTCAAGCATTGAATTCACGAAATCCGGTATCAGCTCCGGCGTGAGAACAGTGTACATTGGAAATGCAGCTCGGAACGTATCCCATTGAGACCAAGTTGAATAGTATTTTCCGTTGGGTGATTGCGTTACGGTGCGATTCGGGCCGATATATTTCCCGTCAACATCAGCAATGTTGTTGGGTTGAATGTACAAGTGATACAGCGATGTGTAAAAGTTTACTTTATCGTCTTCCGAACCTTCGATGTTGACTTTCGAGAGGTATTTGTTCCACTCGTTTTTAGCGTTTTGATGCACCGATGCGAAATTCCAATCGGGAACTTCGGCGGCGAGATTGGCTTTCGCGCCGGCGATGCTAGCCGACGACATACCGATTTTCATATTCAGCGTATCGCTATCCTGCATATCGAACGTAAGAATGTAACGCGACGATTTTTCGTTGGGACTGCGTTTTTCGAGTTCTTCTTTACTGATGATGGGTTTGTTAAATTCGATAACGAAATAATAAATGCGTTGTACCCATTCTGTTCG
>CAYPPC010000465.1:0-1767 GCA_964412435.1 uncultured Paludibacter sp. | reverse complement strand
CGTCTCGCCACAGGCGAGAGAGGGATCTCCTGATGGTAGCGGGATGCCAATTAGTATAATAGTATATTGGTGTATTAAGTGTATTAGGGAATAGTGCGGTGAATTATATCTCCTGCAGATCCCGCAAATTATTGCAGAATTTAAAAAATCCGTGATATTCCGTGTTGCTTGCATCCGTTTTATCCGTGTTCCATTGTGGGTAACATTATCAATTACCCGCCGAGCGTTACGTGCTTGTGCTAACTTGATTTGTAACAACAATATTTGCTCTTTGGCGAACTGATCAATAAACGCTTGGCAGGTCGGGCGGTTAAAGGGTGTGGGGAACATTATCACACATCTAATCAACTGCACAAGAATGATGTTACCTTACAGCGACAGCGAATAACAGGGCCATCGCCTGTGGCGAGACACAGCGCCAGCCCGTATTAACAGCGAAGCATCGCGAAGCGCAGCGTAGCGTCTAAACTTTTCCTCTTCCAAACACGTTGTAATCATTAGAGTATAAATTTTGAACTTATATGACCCTGTTAAAAAAAGATTTGGATCAGTTTGCGGACCGGGCGCCGTACTGGGATTCGCCGGATAAGGTGCGGATGGCCGAGAGTTTTGTGGAGGAGGTGCTGAGGCATGTGACTCCGCAGGGCGCATGGCGCGGACTGGAAATCGGAGCGGGCACAGGCTTAGTGGGCCTGCAGCTGTTGCCGATGATCGATTCGCTGGTGTGTGTGGATACCAGTGAGAGTATGTTACAAGCGCTGCGAAGCAAAACCGCCGGTAAGCCGCAGGTGGAGGTGCTGCACGGTGCTACCGAGGAGTATAACCGCCGGGATATCGACTTTGTATTTTCCAATATGAGTTTTCACCATATTGATGATATCGAAGCTTTGCTGGCGCATCTGAGTGAAATCACCCGGCCGGGTGCCTGGCTGGCAGTGGGTGATCTCTGCCGGGAGGATGGCTCTTTTCATAACCACAATCCGATACCGCATCAAGGTTTTGACCGCCAGGAGCTGGGTGAACTTTTTGAAAAGGCCGGCTTTCGGGTGGTGAGCAACGAAACTTACCGCACGCTGAAGCGAAAAAGGGAGGATGGTGGCGAGAAACGCTATGAACAGTTCGCCCTGATAGCACAAAAATCCTAAAAACTGCAGGCGGAAGCTGTGCTGAATCGTAAAAATGAACGATTTTAGTGGTAAAAAGTGGCTTTTTAAAGAAAAAATGAATAATTTTTCACAAAACACTTGTAAAGACAATAAAAGATTGTATTTTTGCGGTAGGATAACCTATAATTAATAAATCATTTAATAAATAAATTAAAAATTATGAAAGACTTAGTAGCAAAAATCAATGAGCAGATTGCTGAATTTTCAGAAAATGCAGCACTTCAAGTAGAAAAAGGAAACAAAGCAGCCGGTGGTCGTGCCCGTAAGGCTTCTCTTGAGCTGGAAAAATCTCTTAAAGAGTTCCGCAAAGTTTCAATTGCTGCTGCAAAATAATCATTGATTATTTATTGAGATTGAAAAAACCTTCTTGTTGAAAGAGGGTTTTTTTTGTTTTAAATGAGACAATTAGTCAATTAGCCAATGATGGTACTTGAAAGCGTTTGCGGCAGATGGGGAAATTAGAAATTAAGAATGAGGAATTAAAAATGGGTGGTTTGGTTTATTGGTGCGGGGTACGGGGTGCGGGTTTGGTTGTGCGATTATAGCAGGTTTGTAGAGACGCGATTCATCGCGTCTAAAGTCTCATAACACAATTACATTA
>CAYPPC010000464.1:0-1769 GCA_964412435.1 uncultured Paludibacter sp. | reverse complement strand
ATCAGATGATCAATTGGACTTAAGAATAAATAAAGGAAAAGCTATCTTGCAAACGCTATACAAGGATTTAGGAGAAAGATAAACTGTACACAAATTTGCACTCTACTTAATAAGGATTTGGAATGATTTCTCTAATAGAAGAGGTTTACGAATGGATGAATCACAGCTTCTTTCTCAAATCGGTGACATAGGATTGTTTCGAGAATCACTTATTCATCATATCGCAGACCACCGATTGTTTCGAGAAATGGTTATTCTTTAAATCGTAGGCTTATGATTGAACAAATCTCTGCTTCTTCTTCTAATATGACACGTATGATTTCGCTGATAGCTGCTCCTTTGTGGAATCAGAGACGTATAATAGGAGAAATTGTTGGAGATAATAAGACGATTATCACATACAGAACAAAGCATTAAAAGATATCTAATGTGTCAAAAGATGGAGAGTTTGCGTTGAATAGGATAATGGCTCTGCTTGCGTAGTTGAAATTAATGCCCGAAATTAATGCCCTAAGAATAATTTAGAGTTAATTTTAAAACAAGGACAAAAAAACTCCTCCCTATAATGAATAAATTCGCTATGAGGAGGAGTATTTTCTACCCCTTAGTTTATTAAGTGAAAACTGAAGGTTTATTTATGAAAGTGATCTAAAGAAATTAGTTCTCTTTTGCTAAATCGATAAGTCGTGAAACAACAGATTTTGGTTGGTTGTCTCTGTCAAAGAATAGTGTATAATCAGTTCTACCTCTAACTGGAAAATCATTTTTCCAAGAGTCACCATCATTTACACCCCAAACAGTTACTCTTGTAACATAATCATCGTGCTTTAAGAACAATTTAAAGAAGTCAACATAACGATCATCAAATGCAACTCTAACAGAATCAGGTAATCCAGCTGTGTAAGGATTTAATCTTTCTTGGTACTCTACATTTCTAGCAATGTCAGAATCAAAGCTTCTAATTGCCATAGGCAATACACTTACATCCATTTCAGTGATCATTACTTTCATTCCGAGTGCACCAAAAGCTTCCATACTTGCTTCAAATTCGCTAAGTTCTGGATGCTCTAAACTTACGTGTGCCTGCATTCCAATACCATCTATTTTAACACCTTGTTCTTGCAGTTTTTTCACCATTGCAACTACACCACCACGTTTACCAGGGTTTGCCATTGAGTAATCATTATAGTACAATTCAGCATCTGGATCAGCTTCGTGAGCAAACTGGAAAGCATATTTGATGAAATCATCACCAAGAATTTGATAGAATTAATCAAAGAAAGGTGATGAGAAATGACATACGAGAAAGGATTCAAAGAAGAAGCCATCAAATTATCAGACGAAACTGAAGTAAAAAGGCAGCACAGTTTGGGGTAGCAAATACGACAATTTTGCTAAGGAGAAAGTATCGTGTATTGCCCAAAATGCGGGAAAAATATACCGGATTTATCGTTAATCTGCTCATACTGCGGCACACCGATTAGTAACAGCCAATATACCAATACCTCACAGGCGAAATGGTATGATCCAAGATATGCGCAGCTAAAAGTGAAAAAAAAGAGCGGAAAGAAGATTGCCGGCATATTGGTAATTTGTCTGTTGGTTGGCTATATCTGGACAGCTATTATCTACCAGTTCAGTGTGGGTGGAAAAACCCCGGTTGCACCCGATATCAACAGCGGCGGGATTATAACTACGACGAATGTATCCGATGTCTCAACTTCAACAAATGTTGTGACAGACGAATCGTCTGTCGTTCATCTGTATTT
>CAYPPC010000463.1:0-1776 GCA_964412435.1 uncultured Paludibacter sp. | reverse complement strand
AGTGAAATTATCAATATGGCCGGTGAGAAATATGTGAAAACGCGTCAGTTCAGCTCCAAAAGCAAAGGTGCTCAGGAGGCACACGAGGCTATCCGCCCCACATTTATCAGCGAGCACACTGTAGCCGGTACGGCTCAGGAGAAAAGGCTTTATGATCTGATTTGGAAGCGCACCATCGCTTCGCAAATGGCAGATGCAGAGCTCGAAAAGACCAATATTTATATCAATATAAGCAATTCACCCCTGCAGTTTGTGGCTTCGGGTGAAGTGATCATTTTTGACGGTTTCCTGAAAGTCTATCTCGAATCGACCGATGACGAGCAGGAGACTGAAGATACCGGACTGCTTCCCACTATGAAGCAGGGTGAGGCACTCGATCCGGCAGAAATTCTGGCCCGCGAGCGTTTCACGCAACAACCGGTGCGCTACACAGAAGCGAGCCTGGTGCGCAAGCTGGAAGAGTTAGGCATCGGCCGTCCATCCACCTATGCTCCCACCATTTCCACCATTCAAAACCGGAAATATGTGGAGAAAGGGAACCGTCCCGGCATGAAACGCAACTACTCCGAACTGAAACTAAAAGGAGGTAAACTGACAGGCAGCACTAAATCTGAGACTTACGGAGCAGAAAAGGCAAAACTTTTCCCGGAAGATATCGGGCTGGTGGTGAATGACTTTTTGGTAGAGCACTTCCCCAATATCCTGAGTTATGATTTCACAGCGCGTGTCGAAGAGGAGTTTGACGATATCGCCGAAGGTAAAAAGCAATGGCAGAAGACCATTGACGAGTTTTACTCAAAATTCCACCCGGTGGTTCAGAAAACACTTGAAACATCAGAGCGTCAGGTGGGTGAACGCATACTCGGCACCGACCCCAAAACCGGTCGTCAGCTCTCAGTAAAAATTGGACGCTACGGCCCCATTGCACAGATCGGAACCTCCGAAGAAGAGGAGAAACCGCTCTTTGCTTCGCTGCTGAAAAACCAGTCTATCGAAAGCATTTCACTGGAAGAGGCGCTGGAGCTGTTCAAACTGCCCAGAACCATTGGTGAGTATGAGGAGCTGGAGATGGTAGCTGCTGTTGGGCGTTTTGGACCATACATCCGTCACGAAGGAAAGTTCTATTCGCTGCCTAAAGGAGACGACCCACTGGAGGTTTCACCCGAAAGAGCCATTGAAATTATTGAAGCGAAGCGCGAAGCCGACCGCAATAAGGTAATCAACCTCTTCGGTGAGAATGATGAGATTCAGGTGCTCAACGGGCGCTACGGACCCTATATCGCTTTCGAAAAGAACAACTATAAAATCCCAAAAGGTACCGACGCTACTTCGCTTACCGAAGAGCAGTGTCGCGAGTTGATAGCTGCTCAGGCCGACACGGTGGGCAAAAAGAAAAGACCGGCTGCCCGGGGCAGAAAGAAAGCTTAAAGAAATGGAAGTTGAGCAGCAGTATTTTTTGAAAATCTGCTGCTCTTTTTTTAATTTGGCACTTCTTTTGTTGCAATAAAGTTGATTTTCAAACGCTTTGCCCTGAAATCTATCCAGGGCAGAGCCACTAACTAATTTCCTAATTTACCGGAACTCATATGAAACGTTTTTTATTTCTGGCAGCACTTTTGCCACTGTTTATTCAGGCACAAACCGTAAGCAAAGGGGAATCAACCTTAGTCTATTCTTTGCCTAAAACGGAGCTGGTGATACATATTACTTCGGAGATAATCACCGAAAAACCGGGTCAGTTTTATCAATATTCGGAACGCTACCTGGCTACATCCG
>CAYPPC010000462.1:0-1776 GCA_964412435.1 uncultured Paludibacter sp. | reverse complement strand
CAGCTGTGTTAACATCAACTTTAACCGAAAGAACACCATTTACTAAGCTCACAAATTCAGCTTTTGGATTAAGAGTTTCTTCTCCTGCTCTAACAGTAGGAGTATTATGCATGAAATAAATAGCATTTTTATTTATTGAGCTTTCAGTTGCATTCTTGTTAACTTTGTAACGTACAGTCACAGCAGGAGAAATCTCGCCACATTCTGTTACTAGAGGAGAGAAATCTATAATAGGAAGTGCACCACCTTTATCACCTACGAAATCAGGGATCAAAGTCAAAGTGTTAACAGCAGCACCACCTACTAAGATAGGACCATCAGTTCCTTCAACATTATGAAGCCAAAGTGATCCGTCTTCCCAAACAGCAGTGATAGTACCAACTGGCAACCATGTTTCTTCTGTAACAGTTTCAACATCGCCGTCAACTTCTACCCAGAAACCATCTGCTCCAGGATAGTAATATTTACCATCTTTGCCATCAGCACCTGGTTTGCCATCAGCACCTGGTTTGCCATCAGCACCTGGTTTGCCATCAGCGCCTGGTTTGCCATCAGCGCCTGGTTTACCATCAGCACCTGCTTCGCCAGCATCACCTTTGTCACCTTTAGGTCCTTGAGCTGCTTTACCAGTATCTTTACCATCGATAAACCAGTTTCCGTTTTCACCGATAGTTACAACAGATCCGTCTTTACCATTAGTAATTTCATAAACACCATTGTTGGTAGTAACTTTGATACCACCTTCAACAGCTTCTACTTTGGTAATAACATCTCCAGCTTCCACCTTGCTCTTCAAGTCGTTGATGGTAGTCTGAAGAGCAGCAATATCTTTCTCAAGCTTGCTGATGTCATCATCATAGTCTTTACAGGAAGTAAACGTCACAAATGCTCCGATTACTGCCAAGACGAAAAATTTAAGAAATAATTTTTTCTTCATACAATAAAAAATTTAGTTATTAAAAAATTGAATAATAAAGTTTTACATTTAATATCATGTATCCTTTCTTTTCTGTTAGTTAGTTCATTAACAACTGTCCTTTGGGTCACTGAGGTCAGAAATTACTTCTTGTTTTTTATACCTCAACAGCTTGTTGTGTCAGGACTGTGTTGATTAGCGTGTTTTAGCTAAATGATTTTAGTAAGCAGGTCATCATATCATAGGCTTCCATTTTTAAAAAGTTGCTCATAATAGTTTGTTATTTTCTGTCTCTGTAACAAGCGAAGTTATTAATTAGTTTAACTATACTTAAATTGTTATATAATTTTATACCACTCACTCAACTTTTTAAATGCTGCCGCAACATAAGCCACGAATCACAATTGCAGTTGTTTTATCTTAATCTTATAAAACTTACGCACTTACGAACAGTAAAACTATGCCTACTATGTTATAAGTGCTTTTTTATTTTAGACTATTTCACTATTTAGGGTTCAAAGCTAATAAAAATATTTGACATACAAATAATTTTATGTGAATTATCTTACTCAACCCATCTTAAACTGACACAAAAGTAGTAATATTTAGACATGCACAAAATAAAAATGCGAATAAATATCGATTTTTCCACACTTTTTACAAATATCTGCGAATTATTGTGAGCACGGCACTTGCACCGACTTTGCTATTTCTTTATATATAATATATAAGCAGGATAGAGCTTAATGATTAAATTGCTACATTTGTCGTTCGTTTAATGTATAAGCAGGATAGAGCTTAATGATTAAATCACTACATTTGTCGTTCGTTTAATTTTAAACAAAACAATAAATGAATTC
>CAYPPC010000461.1:0-1781 GCA_964412435.1 uncultured Paludibacter sp. | reverse complement strand
ATAGATGCAAGCAAAGATTCAAGGCTCATGGCGTGGCCTCCGTCAATGCGTTGGGGTAAACTTCATACAGTCGCACCAAGCGTCCCTCTATCCGGTAGGGCTTTGCCCGCTTGCCGTCTGTCCCTGGTGACGCAATAGCTCCAACGGCCTGTAATGCGTCCAAGGCCCTGACAAGGGTAAGGCCTTTCAAGGCTTCATTCATGCCCGCCTTGTTTAAAAGATACTTGCGGCTGTCGTGGCTATCGTCCCACCATCCGGCCCTGTCTCTGACTTCTGCGTTAGGGTGTATAATATCAGAAAAGCGGCTGTCTCCGTGTCGTTCTAAAAAGTCGCGTAGCTGTTCAACGGCTTGGCGTTGCTCGGTGTTGCCCTTGCCTTGGCTACCTTGCCAAAGTTCAAAGCAGAACGCCGCCGCCTTCATAGCTTCGCCTTCTTGCCATCCAGTCAAGCCGTATTCTGTGGCAAGCTCACCGGCCAAGGCATACAAGGCAAAGCGCGCCGCCGCTCGTTTGGCCTGGCCTTCGTTTGTCTTTGGGGTAAGGGCTTGGGTATCTTTGGCCATTTCAAGAAAGGTGCAAAAGTCGCGCGTGTCATGCGTTAGCCTTCGCAAAAAGGCCCGGCCTACTTCTCCGTAATGGGTAGCCGCTGCCCGTTTGATAGCATCCGAAAACGCCGCCGCTGTTGGTGCTCCGTGGAGTTCGTCAAAAGCTCCGTATTTTCTAGTTGTGGGGATATCCAAAAGCCGGATTGATTGCCCGGCCTTGGTGCTTCGTTTGCCCTCTTTGATTGTGTCCCATACTGTACGCTCACCACTAGACAAAACGACCACGCGCCAACGGGCAACGCCTCGCGCCGCTCCTGTGCGTGATGCTCTTTGCTTGCCGCGTCCGTTTGCTATTGCGTAAACAATTTGGCCCACCTCGTTAGGCTCTGCTTCGCTGATTTCATCCAGGGCAAGCAAGCAATCATTAAACATGGACGCCGCACCCTCCATGCCGTTTGCTGTGGCTCTCCAACTCCTTTTGTAATTTGGCCCGCCCCAAAGAGAACAAGCCGCCTCCACAATGGTTGTTTTGCCTGTGCTTGAATCGCCAACATAATGAAGGCCGCCGCTTTCAGCATGGCATTTTTCCAACAAAGGCCCGGCAAAGGCAACGGATAGCCCAAGCATTAAAAGGGGATTGCCTTTTGCCTTGGCTCCTATTTCTTGGCACCAACCTTCAAGGCTCCCCTTGGTTGTAAATTCTTCATGCCCGCGCTCACCACTTTGAAAGACAACCCCTTGTGCATTTGGCCCAATGGTTTCATTAGGTAGAACAAAGCAATCGCCCACCCATCCAACTTGCAAGGCGCAACGTATTTTCTTTTTCGGTGTCTTGTGTTGCAGGTAGCTTGCTAAATAGCTCCTTGCGCTTCGTGGGCATAGTTCAAGGCCCATGGCCAACAATTCGCCGCGCAACTCTTCACCGCTGCCCCGTAGTAGCTCCATGGGCATGGCCCATTCTTTCCACCGGCCCCGGCTGTTTTTGAACCGTAAAAGCCTCCCGTAATTGCTGTCTTGTTCGTCATAGGTAAGGGCTTCAATAAGCAATGGCGCACAAAACCAAGTTTGAACGGGGACGCTTGGCGTCTTGCTTGTGGCTTCTGTCATGCTGCAATAGTAAACCCCGGGCTTGTGTTTTCGCCCACTGTTGCCTTCTGTCCAATCCAAAAGGACAAAATAACAAGGCCGCTTGCTTTCCGGTGGGAAGATGCCGTCAATAAGCTCCTCTGGCTCTTCG
>CAYPPC010000460.1:1074-1787 GCA_964412435.1 uncultured Paludibacter sp. | reverse complement strand
AGGTGAAGATATGCAGCGGCTGAATACTGTGTCAGCAATCGATGCACTTAAATCGAATACCACGGGAGTTCAGATCGTGAAAACTTCCGGCCAGCCAGGATCCGGTTTTAAGGTTAATATCCGTGGATTGGGTACAACCGGCGATGCAACTCCTTTGTATATAGTAGATGGCGTTCAGGTTGGGAATATAGATTTTCTTAATCCCGCCGACATTGAATCAACCGATATTTTAAAAGACGCGGCCTCTGCATCTATTTATGGTTCGCGTGCTGCAAACGGTGTAATTCTTATTACAACAAAAAAAGGATCGTTTAATGCCAAACCATCCATTGGCTACGATATGTATTATGGTGTGCAAAATCTGTACAAAACCCTGCCCACGCTTAATGCTTCAGAGTATGCATACATTATGAACGAAGCTCGTATCAATGACGGATTGGATCCATTTAATTATTCGGATCTTACACCTATATGGGAAGACATTCAAAATGGAAAATCAAACGGAACAAACTGGCTCGAAGAAACAAGAGTAAAAAATGCTCCGATACAAAATCATTCTGTCACTATTAACGGTGGGTCAGAATCATCCACTTATGCTGTTGGATTATCTTATACCGATCAGCAAGGTATTTTTGGAAAACCGGTTGCTCCTTTCTATCAAAGGTACACGGGGCGTGTTAATATAGAACAGATACTGCTTAGGTTAAATGGGC
>CAYPPC010000460.1:564-1064 GCA_964412435.1 uncultured Paludibacter sp. | reverse complement strand
CGTGAATTTCTGAAATCCGGACAAAGCGCCATATACACTTATTCTCAGAATGCAGGTATTGCCGTTGGAGGTGTGTATTGGAACTCTTTGAAAAACCTGATCGTTTCGAGTCCTTTTCTACCAATGTATGATGAAAATGGTGAATATCACAAAAGTATTCCCTGGAGATCTACTGAGCCGAACCCAATCGCAATAATGCATTATAATCAGGGACAAAACAAGTCGAAAAATCACAATTTAGTGACAAACGTTTATTTAGAATTGTCGCCAATTGAGAATTTAAAATTCAAAACAAACTTTGGCTACACTAATAATTCCGGGACTTATCGGAACTTTTCGCCCGAATACAACTTAAGTATAATTGATGTTAAACCGGAGAACTCTGTATTTCAAAGCATGTGGAACGGGATAGGTTTAACATTCGAAAATACGCTTAATTATTTAACTACTGTAAAAGAAAGTCATAATTTTGATTTCCTGATTGGAAATACTATCCAAAA
>CAYPPC010000460.1:0-554 GCA_964412435.1 uncultured Paludibacter sp. | reverse complement strand
TGAAAGCCTGGAGGGTAGTAATGTAAATTCTATTTTTGATGACTTTGAACACGCTTATTTGATTAATACTCCTACGATTATTGCAGGAAAAACTTCGTTGAGAGGTGAACCTTGGGGTGAAAACAAATTATTGTCGTATTTTGGAAGAATCAACTACAACTATGCTGAAAAATATCTATTGACATTGATCATGCGTGCAGACGGTTCTTCCAAATTTGCACGTGGAAAACGATGGGGATATTTCCCATCAATTGCAGCTGGTTGGGTGGTTTCAAGTGAACCATTTATGAGTAATACAACCGACTGGTTAGATATGTTAAAGTTGAGAGCAAGCTGGGGACAAAATGGAAATCAAAACATTCCATCGTTTCAGTATCTATCAACAATTTCTTTTATCGGGGCAGATTATTTTGGACTCTCAAAGGACTTGAAACTCAACGGTGCTTACCCTAATGTTTTACCCAATCCCAACATTACATGGGAAACATCCGAACAGGCTAACTTTGGTATTGACGCAAGATTTCTTAATAACAAACTTGATGTAGTCTTCGACC
>CAYPPC010000459.1:0-1789 GCA_964412435.1 uncultured Paludibacter sp. | reverse complement strand
CACTGAGGTAATCGCCGATGTAAGGTAGCGCTTATGAATCTGCTGATAGCCTGTCACCACCAGTTCGTCTAGCATGGATTCGTCCTCCTCAAGAATGACGTTGACATTGCTACGACCGTTTATCGACACAGAAGCAGTTTTCATACCGATGTAGCTAACATCAAGTACCGCCCTCGAAGAGACACCACGCAACTGATAGCGACCATTAATATCAGTTGTGGTACCATTAGATGTTCCTTTCACACGGACAAAAACACCGATAAGCGGTTCTTTATTCACATCGCTGATCAGGCCCCGCACCGTCAAAGTATCCGGTTTGCGGACGGTCTGCTGTTGCAAAAGTTCATTTGTTTGAATTAATTTTATTTCCGGGCTTTTTTCCGTTTTGTTGATATTATTTGTGGAAGCAAGTCCTGAGTAAGTTTCCGATTTTGAATTATCGGCATGAAGAGTAAAATGCGATAAAAAGAGCAAAACAAATAAGAGTTGCTTTATTTTAAAGTGATTTCTTCGTTGTAACTGTTTAGTATTAGTGATTCGTAACATTAGTTTTTGTATAAATTTATAAGTCTTCCTGACTCTTTATTAGATATAGTATCAATTCGTTACAGGTATTTTTTTATAAAACACATAAGTTTCTACTTTTTACATAATATTTATTTAACCATAGGCATTTAGCTTGTTTATTTAGTTACACATCAGCACTTAAAATACATTTAGCGTAATTTAATTGCATTTTAATACAAATAGCGTTAAAATGATGTCGCATTCGTAATAATAAAACAAAATTAATAAATATTTTCTACTTATTCTCACTTTATGAGAAAGATATTTTAATATTCAAATAAAAGAAATCATTCCTATATCTTTAAACCCTACGCAAGCAGATTTAAACAAAAAAAATCAGCTTTTGAAAAATTCAAAAGCTGATTCTGTAAAATATCATGAATAAAAATCCTGAACCTATGCTTTTTCATCTGAAGCTTCGTCCTTATCTTGCAGCTCTGGATAAACTATGCGCGAGTGGTAAATATTTTTTATTTTTTCAGTAAATACCCCTTTGACAGTTTCCACATCTTTGAAGCTGATAGGCGCATTTTTAAACTGTCCGGAAGCAATCTGCATATTGATCATATCATCTACCATATGCGCAATACTCTCCTCCGTATATTCCGGCAAGCTGCGTGAACGAGCTTCTACAGCATCAGCCATCATCAGAATAGCAGTCTCTTTGGAATATGGTAACGGACCGGGATAGGTAAATTTCTCTTCATCCGGCACAACACCGGGATTTTCATTCACAAAAGAGTTGTAAAAATAGACCGTTTTGGAGCGACCGTGGTGGGTAGTTATAAAGCTTATAATCTGATCAGGCAGACCATGTTTCTTGGCCAGGAAAACCCCGTCGTGCACGTGTTTAATAATGGCCTGGGCAGCCTCCTCATAACTCATATCTAGGAGCGGGTTTTTGCCTACCTGGTTCTCTATAAAGTACACGGGATCAACCATTTTACCAATATCATGATAAAGAGCACCGGTGCGTACCAGCAGGCTGTTGGCATTGATTGTTTTGGCAGCCTCAGTGGCCAGATTTGATACCTGCAGCGTGTGCTGAAATGTCCCCGGGGCCACTTCAGCAAATTTAATCATAAGTTCACTGTTGATATTGGTCAGCTCCACCAGAGTAATAGCCGAAATCAGATTAAAGAGTTTCTCAAAGAGATAAATCAGCACATAGGCAAATAACAGCATCGCTGAGCTAACCGCCAGATAACTGATCGGTGCAAAG
>CAYPPC010000458.1:0-1790 GCA_964412435.1 uncultured Paludibacter sp. | reverse complement strand
AAATAGAGTTTGCCATTAGAATTTAGCTGCTGTTGAGCAAACTGCGCTATTTTTCGATAAAAAATAAGCGGATCGTCCTCCTCCACAAACAGTGCCAGGGCAGGTTCATACTGTTTTACCTGCATCTGCATCGAGGCTCTGTCAGACAAAGGAATATAAGGCGGATTACTTACCACCACATCATATATTCCATAATTGGCAGTAGGAGCCAGGATATTATCCCGGATAAAATTCACCTCCACCCGGTTGATGGTTGCATTCTTATGGGCAATCTGCAAGGCTTCGGCAGAAATGTCAACAGCACTCAGGTCGGCTGCGGACAGCTTTTTCTTGAGGGAAACCGGTATGCAGCCACTTCCGGTGCCAATATCCAGAATAGCTAAAGATTTGTCGTTGATTGCTCTCCAATCCTCTAAAATCCACTCCACCAACTCTTCCGTTTCCGGACGCGGAATCAGCACTGCCGGCGACACAACAAAGGGCAAGCCAAAAAACTCAGTTTCACCTAAAACATATTGCACAGGCTCACCCTGTTTCAAGCTTTTCAGCCAACTTTCAAGTAGTTGCAGCTGCGTGCTATCCGGATCAAAAGCCCGCGTAAGCAGCTGTGCACGACTCAATCCACTCAGTTTTTCCAGTAAAAGGAGAGCAATTTGCTGCGCCTCTTCTGCATCGTAACTGGTGCGTAATTTATCCGCTGTATCTTTTAATATCCCTTGCATAAACTGCAAAGTTAATACAGTCGGGCAAGATAACAAAGTGCTCAGGCTCCTATTATTTCTTAAAAACAGAGCAGGAAGAGAAAAAGAGTTTGTACTACGCAAAAAAAAAGCTAATTTTGTTCTTCATAAAAATCAATTTATTAAACTATCCAATGAAACGAATCAGTACGCTTATTCTTTTTTTCTCTCTATTGGTATCTCTTGCTGCTCAAAAACCGCTTAAGCGCGAGATGCGTGCGGTGTGGATTGCTACCGTAGCCAATATTGACTGGCCCACCAAGCCGGGCTTATCTCCCACGATGCAGCGCATCGAAATGCGCAAAATGCTGGATCAGATGCAGGCGAGCGGCATCAATGCCATCGTAATTCAAATACGTCCCACAGCTGACAGCTTTTATCCATCCGAACTGGAGCCCTGGTCTGTCTACCTCACCGGCAAGCAGGGAGAGTTTCCTTTCCCATTTTACGATCCGTTGCAATTTATTATTGAAGAGGCACACAGCCGCTGCATGGAGGTGCATGGTTGGATTAACCCTTACCGGGTGACCAATGAGTTTTCGCAAATCAACAAACTCGATAAAAACCATCTCTACCATAAAAACAAAAGCTTATTTGTGGAGTATGGCGGGAAATATTACTTCGATCCCGGGCTCGACGGTACGCGTGAATTTTTAAATAAGGTGGTGTCTGACCTGATTATGCGCTACGATATTGATGCGCTGCATTTCGATGATTATTTCTACCCCTACCCCATCAAAGGGAAAGATTTTCCGGATGCAGCCACTTTCAGAAAATATCCGCGTGGATTTGCGGCTCACCAAAAAGATGACTGGCGCAGAAACAATGTGAATATGGTGATTGAAGAGCTGCAACAAACCATCAAAGAACTGAAACCCTGGGTGCAGTTCGGTATCAGCCCCTTCGGCGTGTGGCGCAACAACAATGTGGACCCGCGCGGTTCGGCCACCCGTGCCGGTGTGCAAAACTATGACGACCTCTATGCCGACATTCTCAAATGGCTCAAAGAAGGAACCATCGACTATGTGGTGCCGCAACTCTACTGGGAGA
>CAYPPC010000457.1:261-1791 GCA_964412435.1 uncultured Paludibacter sp. | reverse complement strand
ACAAAATCAGCTTTTCGAATTTCGAAAAGCTGATTTTTTTATTTTTATATCAGGCTGCTACCACGCATCACGAACCTCGTACCCCGTTCTCACACCTCTTCCGCCTCCACATCAATAACCTCTTTCGGCTCACTCTGTTTATCGTAGCTGTCGGCCATTTTCTCCAAAAAAGCAATAATCACATAGGGTGCTGCCAGTTTGGCCAGTTTTAAAATAGCGCCGGTTTCTTTCCCTCTCTTACTTGTCTTTTTGGTAGAGTAGAAATAAAGCGCTCCACCAATAGCCGCTCCTGCAATAAAGCCCGCCGGCAGTTTACCTATTTTCTCTCGTACAAGCTTTAGTACCTCTTTTTTCCTGTTTTTGTCGCTCATAGTAGTATGTTGTTTTGGTTTTAGTCAGATTATCAGAACTTTGGGAGAAATAATCTCCCAATAACCCGTTTTATCAGTAGTAATACTGTGTCATTATTTGTTGTTAGATTGTAAATCTCTTTTACAGATAAGGTGAAGTTTGTATTCCCCTTTTTCTCAAAGATTTAGTCCGTGATTTAGCTTACTGCTTTTACAAATATCTGCAAAATATTTGGCTAATGCAAGCTAATCCCTTGTTTATAGCTCACCTCCAACACCTTTAAACTTCTCTACAAACGAAACTAACTTTTGAAACACACTTTGCTTTTTAGTCAAATATAGCGGATTAAGCGGAATAACGATAAGTATTATCATTATCCTTCCACCTAATATTACTCGTTAGTAAAGTTACTTCCCCCAGCGTTTTCCACTCAACATCTACGTTTTATAATAGTTTTTTAATGTTGCTCATTCTTTATCACTTTTATTAGAAGGTAATTGTTTTATAACGATACGGTCAAAATCACTTTCATACAATCTGTCTTGTATAATTCTGTATTTCTCAAATTCAGCTTCCGCATGCACCTTGGCAATTTCTTTAGTAACCCTTCCCGCATTTTGCAGTATTTCTCTGTCAGTTGCATCAATAAAACGATTCAGTCTGCTTTCCCAATCCTCCATGGTCATAGGAATTCCTCTTAATGCCATATCTTCAGCAATATCCAAATAGGCAGAAACCAAACGCTGCAGTTGCTGCATTTCGTTTTCGTTCAGATAATTTTTAGCTACGCTTACATCAAACTTTTGAATTTTACCACCCGGTGCATCTTTCCATGTCGTTAATCCCATATTCTCTTTTTGGTGATCTGCCCGGTTTACAATGACTTCAGCTGCCGTTTGTTGATGAATTGCCCAGTGAAGTTTGTTTTGTACCGTGGCAAAAAATCGTTTAGTGGCTTGTGCAGTTACGTCATAATCAATGGATGTTGCATATATATCTGTGATTTTTTGATAGAACTTTCTTTCACTTAATCGAATTTCTCGAATACGTTGAAGTTGCTCTTCAAAATATTTTTTGCCCAGAATCGTGCCGTCATTTTTGAGGCGTTCATCGTCCATTGCAAAACCTTTAATAGTAAATTCTTGCACAATTTGTGTTGCCCATTTTCGGAACATTACG
>CAYPPC010000457.1:0-218 GCA_964412435.1 uncultured Paludibacter sp. | reverse complement strand
AGAATTTACTTTATAGCCTACTGCAATGATTGCTGAAAGGTTATAATGTTTTGTATCATAACTTTTATTATCCTGAGCAGTTATTCGAAAATTTCGAATAACTGAATTTTCGTCCAACTCACTATCTGAAAGTGCTTTTTTGAGATGGTAGTTAATAGTGTGAGTCTCAACATTATAGAGTGCCCCCATCATTTTCTGTGACAGCCATATATTCTCTT
>CAYPPC010000456.1:0-1795 GCA_964412435.1 uncultured Paludibacter sp. | reverse complement strand
CTACTGTTTTCAAAGCGCCGTTAGTGAGCCATTCCAAAGAGAAATTCATATAGTAAAGATCGTAACGCTTCGAATAATCCTCCACTTCCACATAAGCGCCAATGGTGCCATCATCCAATACCGTAAGCGAAGAGTAAGCCGAAAATCCGTTATTGGCCATCGCCGGCACAATCGAGCGTCCCAATTTCCAGCTGCCACCTTCGTCGGTGCTGTAAAACACTGAAACATTGCGGCGCGAACTTTCGTGGTTAGGGATGGAGTGCAACAGCACATTACCAGCGTGACTTTCAGTCACTTTGCTGTAACGAATAAAATCGCCATTGCAGCCCGGCTCAACTAAAGTACTGATATTCGACTTACTACCGGTCCAAGTAATTCCATCATCTGAAGTAGCTTTGTAACGACCATTTTTACCATCTTTTCTGCTGGTAACCACATATTTACCATCCGTCAGTTCCATAATTTTGGCTTCATCGCCGCCATCCATAATCATACTTCCGGAAACGGTCCAGTTCTCACCTTCATCATCTGTATAAGCCACATAATTATCCCGATTTATTTTACCAACACGCGTCAATACAACCCCCATAACGCGTCCGGAAGCAGTTGTAAGCATATTCCCGGAGGCCATAAAAATTGCCCGCCAATTGCTATTCGTATAAAACTGCCCGGTTTTATCAGCCGGTTCCGACCAGGTGAGGCCGTTGTCAGTACTTATAGATTGGTAAATACGAATTGGATCGTTGTATGTAGATTGTGTAAAACCACGCCCTCCGGCAAAAACTGCTATCAGTTTCCCTGACTTTGTTTTTGCAACAGCCGGATCACCGTAACCACGCACGCTGCTTCCCGCTGCAATGATGATAGGCGCTGACCAGGTTTTTCCCTTATCGGTGCTGCGGCGCACCTCCACATCAATATCTGCCGGTAAGTCACCGATACCGTTTTTACGACGATCGTTGAACAACAAAAGGGTGCCGTCATCAGCTGTGAGAATAGCCGGGATGCGGTAATGCGATGAGCCATTATCTCCCGAAGAAGCGATCATTTTTCGCGTCAACATAATATTGGTAGTACCTGCAGGATTACTATCAGATGTGCTGAGAGTATGCTTTGCAGCGCCGGCATACTGGATACTCTTCAGGCTTATATCAATTTGATTTCCCTCGGCAGCATTTTTATCAACCTCGGCGGTGATCCAGATATAATTATTGCCTGAACGAAGACTGCCTGTGAGATTACAGTCAAAATCACCGGTTCCGGGTGTGCAGCTACCCAGCAATGTAGCACCTTTTGCTGTGGGGTTCCGCGGATCAAAATCCGCAGTTGAGCCGGTTGAGTAAACACGAATGGTCTTGATATCGGAAATTTGGGTGGTTCCACTCAGGTTAAGCGTAATATTATTGATATCAATATTACTTGCTGTATTAATCGTTGCACGCAAAATGGGGTCGTTGGCATTGCCGCGTCCCACCATACCAAACTGCTCCACACTGCTAACCCTAAAAGTCGGGAAGCCCACCAAGGTTCCGGTGTGGTTATTACCTGAAACATCAGGCACCTTGCTACCCGATATATTTTCAAAGTCGTATGCTGCTTTTAAGGCAGCATCACCGGCATAATCCGAAACAACTTTTGTTTGATCAGCATCGATCTCTTCAGCACTTAAAGCACGTTTCCAGATACGCACTTCGTCGATTTTGCCTGTGAGTTTGTTTTCATATTTTCTATCTCCAGCTTTTATTGTCAATGCCTGAAATATGTTGACCGCTCAAAGAATTGAATTCTTTGATAA
>CAYPPC010000455.1:271-1796 GCA_964412435.1 uncultured Paludibacter sp. | reverse complement strand
AATGAAGTGCGCGCTGCGGATATGATATCAAAAAAATATCAGTATCAGGTAGCTTGGAATTCACAAGAAGCAGAACGTAGTACTGAGATTATCATTAAGCATAAAAACGGGACTCTGGAAAAGAAAATTCTTGTAGTTCAAAAAGCACAGGCAGGATATACGGGCGAGTCTCAGGATGATATAAAAGACGATATTAAAGTTTCCATAAGCCGGGGAACGACAAGTTCTTATCAACCGGGCGGAGAAATTGAAAAATCTTTCGACGGTGATATGGGTACTATTTATCACTCCAACTGGAACAATAGCGGCTCAAACTACTTTCCCATTACACTTGAATACTTTTTCGAAAACCAGGAAAGTATCGACTATTTGGTTTATTATCCCCGTACTAGCGGGCCCAACGGACTCTTCAAAGAAACGGAAATATGGATAACCACAGAAACGGAGTCCACTCCTAAAAAGCTGCAGGACTATAACTTCAAAGGCTCGTCATCTGCTACAAAAGTAATTTTCGAAAAACCGTTGGTGAAACCAAAATCGGTGAAGTTTATCATAAAATCAGGAGCCGGCGACGGACAAGGTTTCGCCTCGTGTGCCGAAATGGAGTTTTATCGGAAGAACCCTGATAATACCGACCCTCTCAGCCTGTTCACCGACTACTCATGCAGTGAACTAAAACCCGGTATTACGATCGAGGAGATCGAAAAAGTATCCAACAACCTCTATCGCAATATTGCACTTTATATGCTGAAGGGAACTTATCCGCGCGAATTCCGCATAGCCGATTATAAGGCTTGGCCACACCCCGATGTCTGGGCAAACGAGAATAAGACCGGAACGCTAAGCCTGTTGGACAACCCCACCGGCATAAGCATTGCTCAAAACGAAGAAATGGTGGTATTTGTGGGTGAAACAAATGGTTATGTGCTAAGCTTGAAAATTCAAAACTTGGATACACCCGGAAGCGACGGCTACGGAAACGCATCTTTCTATCCACTCTCGAAAGGAGTTAATAAGTTTACCGCTCGAAATGCCGGATTAGCTTACGTATTTTATCATACACTCGAATACAAATCGGCGCCGCAAGTAAAAATACACTTTGCTACCGGTAAAGTAAATGGTTATTTCGATTCGCAAAAACATCAACCAGCCGATTGGGGCAGACTACTCAATAACGCCACGGACAAATACTTTGATGTGATAGGAGAACATGCGCATCTTACCTTCCCTACCAGTCATTTCAAAAGCCATGCAGCCGGTAACGGTGATAAACTGATTGCAGCTTATGATGATTTGGTGCGTTTACAAAAAGACTTCATGGGGTTAATGAAGTACAATCGCCCAACAGTAAACCGTGCATACTTTCATGCCATGTATCATTCGTATTTCTATTCAACGGCTTACCGTACAGCATATAACATCTCGGGAACACATGAACAACAAGCATTGCTCAATGTTAACTCACTCAAGACAAGTCCTTGGGGGCCGGCACACGAAATGGGACATACGTTTCAAACTCGCCCCG
>CAYPPC010000455.1:0-247 GCA_964412435.1 uncultured Paludibacter sp. | reverse complement strand
TCAAATGGCACGGCACAACCGAGGTTACAAACAATGTCCATTCGCTGTACGTACAAACGCAATGGGGAAATGCCTCAAGACTGGAATCGGAAAATATGGGTAGATACAACAACAGATACGAAAAAGCATACCACAACTCTTTTGTGAAAAAAGTAGCTTATCCGGGAGAAGGTGACGTGTTTTGCAAATTGGTTTCGATGTGGCAATTGCAACTTTATTTTTCCAATGCACTTGGACAGACCGATAT
>CAYPPC010000454.1:0-1799 GCA_964412435.1 uncultured Paludibacter sp. | reverse complement strand
TTTCGCTTTTACCTGCTTCAGCAATTTTTCTTCGTCTATTTCATCCACCCCATGAATTTCAATCTCGCTTATCTGCAAAGTGTCCAGAGCAATGAACGGATTGCTGATCTTTTGTACCGGCCCATTATCGGTAATGTTCAGCTTATCCTTTAATTCCATCAGGGCATGCCATTGTTTACGGGCGGCAATTTCGCCGCGGACAATGACAGAATCGATGGCCGGACGCTGAAATTCCATTCCACCGTAAGGGAACAATTCGGGCCGTATCAATACATCGGTGTTCTTGATGTTTTCCGATGCAGTTCCAACAAACTCACCGATCTCCTCCATCACTTCCATCATTGAACCTCTGCTTCTTTCAATTGCTCTCTCTTCGCGATGAGGAATGATGACGCCGATTACCATGTCGGCCCCCATTTTCTTTACTAAATCTACCGGATAATTATTGATAATGCCGCCATCGATCAGCAGCATACTGTCCATTTCCACGGGCGAGAACACACCCGGGATTGCCATACTGGCACGCATGGCCTGAGGCAAAACTCCATCGAGAAAGTCTACTTCTTTTCCCGATCGGGAGTCGGCAGCCACACACCCAAAAGGAATGGGTAAACGGGTGAAATCTGTGTGATCGTGATAACCAATGGTCAGGTTTTGGAAAAGATTATACAGATTTTGTCCTCCGATAACCCCCGAGGGAAGTTGCACTTTTCTACTGTCCTCCCTCAGTCCGAATTTATATGGAAGCGAAATGAGATAACCGGCCAAATTTTCTTTCTGTCCCCACGGCATGTTCGAGCGATAAATATTGTCGCTCAGCAGATACGTCCAGTCCTGCATTTTTATAACCGAATCTAACTGCGCTGCATTGTAACCGATAGCATACAAACCTCCAATGATGGAACCCATGCTTGTGCCGGCAATATAATCGATGGGAATACCGGCTTCTTCCATCACTTTCAGTGCACCGATATGCGCAAAACCTTTTGAGCCCCCGCCGCTCAATACAACACCTATTTTAGGCCGGATTTTTTCCTGAGCGGGAGCTACGAAAGAAAACAGATAACAAAGAAGAAAAAGGATAGAGAAAAACTTACGCATACTCGATTTCAATTTACTTCCTGTAGCAAATATAAAAATTTTTGAGTAGCCCGGCAAGCTATTTTGTGTTAATTATCAGATGTATTAAGTTTAATATCTTTGTTTATTTCTTCAAAAACTCGGTAAGGATAAAAATGGTTTGTCCGTCAACTTTGGCCTGCACGTGTGTGGGATCGTCTGCCGAAAGCTGGATGCCTCGTGCACGGGTTCCGCGCTTTACTACCATGGATGAGCCTTTTACTTTCAGGTCTTTTATAACGGTAACATCGTCGCCGTCGAAAAGCTCGTTCCCATTGCTGTCAACCACTTTTGCCGAGTTTTCGGCGGCTTCCATATCTTCCTGTGTCCATTCGTGAAAACATTCTGTGCAATGAAACAACGAACCGTCAAAATAGGTTACCGGACTTTGGCATTTAATGCAAGGAGGAGTTTGAGTCATGTCTGTTTTATTTGTATTTTTCCAAAGATAAAGCTTAAGTGGCAATGTTCAAAATATTGGTAGTGATTCATCCCGGAGTTTTATAAGAAGAAGAGAGAGGCTTGTGCAAAACAGCCCCTCTCTTTTTCAATTTTTTTGATGTTATTTACTTACTCTTTTTCGGTTAATGCTTTCTTCAATTTTATCGCCCCCTCCACAATTTCATCCGATAAAAAGTTATCCGACACATTACTGTTTACTATACTTTCATCGTAATTCA
>CAYPPC010000453.1:0-1800 GCA_964412435.1 uncultured Paludibacter sp. | reverse complement strand
GCATTCTTCAAAGTCATAAACATATTGGTCCGGCTGTGCCTTCTTTCCAGCTCTCTGTTCCAGAGCGCTGTAAGCGAACGGGAAGATACCTCTTCCGTTCCGGCAGAAAAGATGATGGACTCACCTTTTTTGATCGGCAACTCAAAGTAACCGGGAACCAGCAGGTCTTCTTTATAGGCGAAGCCCCGTTCCTGCTCTTTGAAGTACTCGATGCCTTTGTACCAGTCCGGCTGATGATTATAACTGTTTTTGCGTGAAAACTGCATGTAGAGGGATGGATACCCTTCGTACAGTTTCATACTGATTCCGTTTCCATGTTCTGTGTAAGAGGTGTTGGCTGTGCTGTTTTGTTGAGTCAGCTCATTGACACTTCTGAAGGCCAGGTAAGGCCTGAAACGAATTGTTGTTGGCGAATGGGCATCCAGCAGGGTGTACTTAAATAAAATACGATTCTCATTGGATACCAGCATACGTTCTTTGGAGAGAACAACGCCGCCGACGCGATAGACTGTTCCCGGAATCGAATCACATGAGAACTCACGAATGTAGCGATGTCCGTTCGGGCTGAAGTTGAAGTCTCCGTACTGATGTATTCCCAGATTGAATTCAGCTCCATGTTGAATCACCGTTTCGTCGAGTGACGAAAGAAGAACATGGTTGGAGTCGTCTAACTCCGGAATAGGAATAACCAGTTGCCCGTGGTATTTGCGCGTATTGCATTCGATCAGGGTCGAGCTGCTGTATGCGCCGGCCCGATTTGTCCTGATGAGCTCCTTGGTCAACGATTTCTCAAGGTTCATTAATAGTGCTTTGTCAAAATTCAAATAACTCATAGTGTATGTTATTGTTTTGTTAAGGTTTTTGACAAAAATAACTATAATATTTTACATAAAAAACACTATTTCGAAATATTGTTGGAATAATGTTCGCAGTTTTGCATATTTTGGCATTTTGCTGACTATTTGTTATCGAATTTAGGCTAAGTCGTTTTTTTTGGTCAAAAAGTATCGTTAAGTGTAAATTATTTTACTAATTTTGAAAATTCAATCTGGCAGATTTTTTTAAGCTTGCTATGATCCTGCCGGGTGGAGCTTCGGTGTGAGTTTAAGAGTGATAGCATGGAAAAAGATAATAAAGAGAAGAGAAAAATCTATTACGCCCTGTTTTTTCCGGTAATAATTATTTTGCTGGTACTGCTTGTATTTGTTTTTGAGCGAAGTATGGGACTCAGTTTTACTCAGGGCGGTGTGATGCCCCGCGATCCGAAGTCGCTATGGCATATTTTTACAATGCCTTTTATACATTCCGGCTGGGGACATTTGTTTAATAATGTTACCTCCTTTTTTGTGCTGGGTGCGGCTCTATTCTATTTCTATGGTGAGATAGCTGGCAAGGTGCTTGGTTTTACGCTGGTGCTCAGTGGGCTCATTCTCTGGGTGATAGGGCGGGAAGCGTGGCACATCTCACTTTCAGTGGAATATTGCGCCGGCATATACCTTTAATTGCTATTGCGCTGGTGGTGATTTTTTTATACGGAAATAATGTATGGCATCTTTTCCCGTGGCAGGTTTTTGATCCTATCTCCTGGGAGGGACATCTTGCCGGTGCAGTCTCGGGTGTCCTCTTTGCTTTTGTTTTCAGAAAGCAGGGGCCTCAGAAACCGGTGAAAGTGTGGGACGATGATGATGTGGAAGATGGTGATGATGCTTACTGGAAAGTGTGATATCTTTGCTGATAATCTAATGTTGAAAATAAAAAGGTCAATCTGCCGGAGCAGGTTGACCTTTTCTTAAAAACAAA
>CAYPPC010000452.1:0-1803 GCA_964412435.1 uncultured Paludibacter sp. | reverse complement strand
AGCAAAACGTGAATTAAGTGAAGAGTTTTCAAATGATGAAAATTACAATCTTTTTTTCAGAGGTATTATCAACGAAGAAGAGACAAAGGTTGGACGTACTCATATCGCCTGGGTATATACCGCTGAAGTTCAGAAAGAGAAATTCGAATCGTCAAATGAAATTAGTGATATTAAATGGGTTGATGCATCAGAGGTATTTGAATATAAAACAGAACTTTGGAGTGAAATGGCTATTAAATTAATCTTAAACAAAAAATAAAAATGGCAAGAAAAGTATTTATCTCAAATTTAGGAACTGGTTTTTATGAAAAATGTAAATACTCTTTAGGAAGTTTTTATTCCTCAGAGACAAAGTTTGCTCAACAAGCAGTTTTAGAGCTAATTGAAGCAAAAAAGTGGAGTAGTGGCGATAAACTTATTATTCTAACTACCGATAAAGCCAAAGAGCTAAACTGGGATTTAGAGGTAAGAAAGAGCAGAGATGGTGCGGTAGATAAATATAGTGGGCTAAAGCAAATACTTGATAGAATGAATTTAGCTGCTGAGATTAAAAATATTAATGTTCCTGATGGTATGAATGAAGAACAAATTTGGGAAATATTTCGAATTGTTTTCGAAGAGTTGGAGGATAATGATGAACTATATATTGATCTGACTCATAGCTTTAGATACCATCCCATGCTGCTGTTGGTTTTAAGTAATTATGCTAAATTTCTTAGAGATATTACTGTATCTCATATATCCTATGGCAACTTTGAGTCAAGAGAAAACAATATAGCACCCATTATAGATTTACTTCCTATCGCATCCCTCCAAGATTGGACTTTTGCCGCAGCTGATTATTTAGAAAATGGGAATGCTTCTCGTCTCACTACTTTGTCAAGAAATACGCTAGAGCCAATTCTTAGGGATAATGAATTAAGAAATGAAAATAGTGTTCTGATGAATAGATTGATTTCTTCATTAGAAACAACAGCTGATGATTTTAGAATTTGTAGGGGCATGAATATTGTTAGAGCTCAAAATATTAAAACACTAAAAAATTTGTTGATTGAAACAGAATCTTCTTTTATTAAACCATTGTCACCAATAATAAACAAAATAGAGCAAGTTTTTAAACCATTTGAAACCAGCCCTAATACTCACAATGGATTTCATTCAGCCTTTTGGTGTTATAATAATGGACTATATCAGCAATCTATCACTATTCTTCAAGAAAGTATTATAACATACTTTTGCGAAAAACATAATATTATGATTGATGATGAAGAAAAGAGAGATATAATAAATAGTGCTTTTACAATAGTGAATTATAACATTCCTGAGGAAAAATGGCGCGTGAAAGACGAATTTAAAGTGCTCCTGTCTAAGATGGTTGATGATGAAGAGTTAAAAGATAGAGAGCTGAATAATAGCTTTGAGAGAATTTCCAACATAAGAAATGACTTTAATCATTTTGGAATGAGAATGAGAAATAGTCCAATGAAATCACGAACAATCAAAGAAAATATTAAAAAAGAAATTGAAGTTGTTTTCCAAATATTTAAAATCGAACAGTAATGCTTATAAACCTATCCAATCACCCTTATTCTCAATGGAGCGTAGAGCAAAGAGAGGAAGCTTTGCAATTTGGCGAATGTGTAGACTTGCCGTTTCCTGTTGTGAATCCTGAGGGTGACAGTGAGTATATCGCAGATCTTGCAGCTAAGTATCTGAAAAAAATAGAGAAAGTTGCCGTATCATTTGATAACCTGACAGTTCATCTAATGGGCGAAATGACCTTCACATATGCTCTTTTAGAGT
>CAYPPC010000451.1:0-1820 GCA_964412435.1 uncultured Paludibacter sp. | reverse complement strand
TTTTTCGGAATATCTGAAGGCGGATACGGAAGCCAGCGCCTGGCGTCGTTCTATGCCGATTATCTTGCCGGTGCCGGACCAATGGCGGGCGGCGAACCCTTAAAGAACGCTCCTGCTGAAAACTGCAAAAACATGGCTTTTTCATTGTTAACTGGCGAGCTGGACAATATGTTTTACCGGAGTAAACTTACGGGATATACAAAAGATGAATTTGAAAGAATAAAAGAACTGTACCCGAATTATTTTATACATCGTATTGAGCTTATACCACGCATGGGTCATTCCATTGATTACAGGCTCGCCACACCTTGGTTAAAACAATACACGCGAGATCCTTATCCTAAATCTGTGTTTTGGGAAAATTTTGAGATGGATGACCTTTATCGCAAAGGGTTTTATAATATTGTGGTTAAAGAACGTTCTAATGACAATTTTGACTCCAGAACTTATTATAAAATGGATATAAAAGGAAATGAAATTTCTTTTAATGTTGATTTAGTTACTTACGAGACAATAGAAACAGATCCTCAATGGGGTATAGAATTGAAATTTAATAGAACATATCAACCTGCCGCCAAAGGAAGGTTTATTGTTTATCTCTGTGAAGAATTATTAGACTTAGATAAAACAATTACATTGACAGTAAATGGTAAGCAAGCTTTTAAAGGAAAAGTAAAACCCGACCTCAAAAATATTGTTAATAGTTGTGCGGTTTTTTATGATCCGGCAAGGCTTTATCCAGCAGCGATAGAAGTTGATTTAGCTAAATTATAAATTCTAAATAATTACAAAGATTTCAACATCTAACTATAAAAACAAAAATGAAAAATTATTATTTACTTGCAATTACAGTTATATTATTTATTAATGTAACTTCTTGTTCAAAACCAAAAACGATTGTAAATGAAAAGTGGTCCTTGGTTTGGGAGGATGATTTTAAAGGAAAGCAAATTGATACAGTTAAGTGGTCAAAAATTCCGCGGGGAGTTAGTGATTGGAACCAATATATGAGTAATTCAGATGAGTTGTATACTATAAAAGATGGCAATTTGATACTCCGAGCTATTCAAAATACTATTTCTCCCAACGATACAGCCTCTTATTTAACAGGTGGAATCTATACTAAAGACAAACAGTTGTTTGGATATGGTCGTTTAGAAATAAAAGCTAAAATGAACTCTGTAGAAGGTGCAAGATATGCGTTTTGGATGCTTCCAGAAGATGCAAAATGGCCCGAAGGTGGAGAAGTTAATATTTTAGACAGGTTAAGTAACGATAAATTTATTTATCATACTTTACATTCTAATTACACACATAAAGAAGGCATGAGACTAAAACCTCCTGCAAGTACTATCGTAGGAATGAATCCCAACAATTATAATATTTATGCATTTGAAAAATATCAAGATAGTTTGGTGTTTTATGTAAATGAAACCAAAACCAAAAATTATCCGAGGATTGAGACAGAACTTGAAGGTCAATTCCCATTTGTAGAACAAGACTTTTATCTTTTACTTAATTTACAATTAGGAGGAAGTTCATTAGGGACTGTCAAAACAACACAATTGCCTGCTGAAATACATATAGATTGGGTACGTTTCTATGAACCCGCAAATCAGTAATTTACTGAAATGTTTATGTCGTACAATTAAAAATCCTGTAAATTCGTCTTACAAATTAATTTATTCCAAGTGTTTGTTGATTAAGTTCAGGAGACGCTTTTCTGAGGAGAATTATATAGATTACCAAATTTAACATTCAGTTTTTGTTTATTACATAATTTATATTAAGTTATACTTTAAGAGAGGATGTCGGTCAAG
>CAYPPC010000450.1:0-1823 GCA_964412435.1 uncultured Paludibacter sp. | reverse complement strand
AGACATTCTACCAACTGAACTACTCTCGCATAGTTAATGTATTTTACTAGGAAAAGAGTTGCAATGCTAGTTCTTTATATTTATTGCTATAATGGTTACCTTTGTGCCCATACACACCATGCATTGGTTCCATCAACCTTCATTGCTGCGAAAGGTTTAGTATTATAACGTTCCTCTTCCCATTGCATTGTTGATTTTATTTCTGATTCGTCAAGAAGAAACATCATCTGTTGATAATTCTCATTATATATACCCTTCCCGAACGGAACAATCTTATATTGTGCTTTGTCAATATTGCACAGTTTGCTCATGTTAAAAGGCATGTAAGGTACCAACAAATTAACACTTTGGCCATTTGGATCTAAATAATTTAATTGTAGTACGTGTTCATCTTTATAAACGAGTTTATCTTTACCAATGGAAATCGAGTTGTTTTTTGCTACAGAGCTTGGATTCCCCTCCAGAAATTTTCGTGATTCTCCATCATTAGACACCCTAAAGACCTTTATATCTCTTAATTTGATATCTTCTGAGGCGCCGATTGCAATGTTTTTAGGGAGGTCTTGGAATGTGTATCCTACTCCGCAGCCTTCTCTAAATGGATCCCTTAACTTTTTATCTATATGATTTTTTGAGAGAAGAGAGAGATACGGACTTACCCATGGTTCAGTAAAACTTCCCGTTCCTACAACCAGCTTTGCTTGATTGTCAATACTTAAATCATAGCCATATTCATCAGGAAGATTGAAAAGATAGTGTAAAAGCTCATGGCATTGACCACAGTCAATCCATGTCTGATTTGATTTCAACAAAGAATTGTTTGCAAGGGGATATTTATAAATCTTTTGCTTCTCTATACTGCCAGGGGGACATCCAAAAGATATTGAGTTGTTGGTATTTGTGCACGACCAAAAGTATGCATTATTTGGGCGATTATCAATATTTGTATTAGGGTTAACTCTGTAGTCCTGAGAAATCCCCCAACTTAGATCCGTATCTAGCGGTATGTAATCTTTAGTATTAGTTGCCCATGTACAATCAAAATTAATTCCTTTTCCATTTTCGAAAGCACTTTTATCCCAAATTTCAGCTGCAACATCATCGGGGACAACGATTATTCTTTTTAATACAGCTCTCATTTCAGATGGGGGCTTAGCATTTGCAAAAGTTATATTCATAGTGTCAGTAGTCATCTGCACCCATTCAACAAAATCAACACCTGTTTCCCACTTTCTTTCGCTAAAAGAATCGTATGCCGATTTTATAACTGCAATCTCTACATATCTTTCTTTGGGGTTAAGTAATTCTTTACGTTGGAGATATTTCTCATAAGGTGTCATTTTAGGGTACTCGTCAATACTTTTGTAGAAGTCTTTAACCTGATTAAAACTTTCTATTTGTTCTTTTAATCCATAGACAGGGACACCGTGGATAGTCTCTGGGGTTAATATGACTTCTGGTGTTGGTGTTGCTTCTGGTGTTGGTGTTGCTTCTGGTGTTGGTGTTGCTTCTGGTGTTGGTATTGCTCTCTCTCTAGAAGTACACCCCACTATTGTAGCGATTGAACTTATTACTGCGGCTTTCAAAAACTCTCTACGTGTCATAGCTGGATAGCTCTTTCCAATAGTTTCTTTAGAGTCTAAATTTGTATGGTATTGTTCTTTAGTAGAAGTATCATTTTGGATAATTCTATCTTGTTCTGTATCCATATAAGTTTCAAAGAAAGGCCGTGTAGCGAATTCTCAGTTAATTATTAAATAACACTCAGGCAGCAATCTGTTTCTTTACTCTTCCCCAATCATCCTTTAATTGCTCTCCTAGCT
>CAYPPC010000449.1:552-1866 GCA_964412435.1 uncultured Paludibacter sp. | reverse complement strand
GTAGTAGAAAAACAGTTACAAGAATTCAAGCCTGTAAAAATGTCGGCTTATAAGTCAGTTTAGTATAAAATTATATAGAGGAATAAAAATATGCCTGAAAAAGCCATAATAATCGCCCGTGTTTCAACCCTGAAACAAGAAAAAGAGGGTTTATCCTTACAGGAAATTCAACTTCCAATGTTGCGTGACTATGCACGGGATAAGGGAATGGTGATTGATAAGGAATTTACTTTCAGTGAAACTGCTGACGCTAAAATCCGCAAAAAATTCAACGATATTATTGAGTATGTAAAGCAACACCCTGAAATAAAAAACATAATATCTTTCCGTGTTGACCGTGTAACACGCAATTACCGTGATGCAGTTTTGTTTGATAACTTACGAATGGATTTTAATAAAGAACTGCACTTTGTTTATGACAGGTTGGTTTTGAATAAAAAATCAACGGGTAGGGATATACAGGATTGGGATACAAAGGTTTACTTGGCGAAGCAGGTTATAAACAGACTGCGGGAAGACGCTATCAATTCAGCCCAAGCAAAACTTGGCAGGGGCGAACTGAACGGCAAAGCACCTTACGGTTATAGAAATGTAACAATTCCTAACACAAACAATAAAAAATGGGTAGATGTTGAACCTTTTGAAGCAATGATTGTAAAGAAGATTTACGAATGGTACGCAAGTGGTGCTTACAGTATGGATTTAATTCGTGTCTTTTTGAAAGAACAGTACGATTTGAAAATGGACAAAGGAAAGTTGGATTTTATATTAAAGTGCCGGTTTTACTATGGCGAAATAGAATATGATGGAAAGATTTACCCACACCATTACGAGGCAATAATAACCCGTGAACAGTTTGAAAAAGTCCAAGCGATAAAACTTGGTTTTAACAAAAAGCACTACAAGTTTGCAGGATTGCCTTATCTTTACAGAGGAATAATGCGTTGTGCCGTTTGCGGTTTGGCAATCACACCTGAAAAGAAAAAAGGTAAGTATGTTTATTACCATTGCACGGAATACAACGGCAAACACAATGCCCAATGGGTTCGTGAGGAAGATATAACCGCAGGGTTTAAGTCTATGTTGCAGACCCTTAAAATGCCCGACAGTGTGTTAAACGACCTTTTAGCGACTCTCAAACAGTCCCACAGCGATAAATCGCACAACATTAAGACTTTATTCAACGAATGGACGGCAGAATATAACAAACTTGAACACAGGATTGAGCAAATGTACGAAGACCAATTAGACGGTAGAATTACGCAGGACTTGTATGACAAAAAATATAAGGAATACAGGCAATCACAGAACGAA
>CAYPPC010000449.1:0-542 GCA_964412435.1 uncultured Paludibacter sp. | reverse complement strand
ATACTATATTACTTGTGGTTACTTGCTAAAATTGGCGTCAAAAGCAGGAGAATTGTTTGAAAGTTCTGAACCTGATGAAAAACGAGAGATTTTGAAACTGCTACTTCAGAACTGTACCCTTGATGGCACTTCTGTTTGTTATGACTTGAAAAAACCCTTTGATACTTTGCTAAATGTGGGAAGTCGTCATATCTGGCTCCCCCGCGTGGATTCGAACCACGAACCTTGAAGTTAACAGCTTCCTGCTCTGCCGTTGAGCTACCGGGGAATATTACCCAGCAGACGTTGCACCTCTCAGAAAAAATTTTCTGGAGGCACTTCTTCGGGCACTACGTGCTCGATGTGCGACTACCGGGGAATGGTTAATGTGCAATGTACGGTTTAATGTGCCGAACCACGAAGGAATTATATCAATCAAAGTTGAATTAAACCAGACGGGTATAAGGGTCGCAAAGATAAATTTTAATACCATGATTATTAAAAGATTATCTAGATGTGATACATTAATATTAAATTACTGAAAGGTAATAATTTATGAAAAA
>CAYPPC010000448.1:0-1867 GCA_964412435.1 uncultured Paludibacter sp. | reverse complement strand
TAAAAGGGTTGAGTACACCTTACGAAGTAACTTTTAATGCGCTGATGGCACAATCGCAAGTAGCATCAGGAGATACTAAGATTATCGGAAACTTGCAAAAGATGGTAAAAAGCAAGAAGAACGAGGAATATCTTGATCAAATTTACGCATCCATCGGAAATATTTATTTGTCACAGAATAATATCGAAAAAGCTACTGAAAACTATTTGCTCGCAGAAAAGAAAAGTATCAGAAACGGTATTGATAAAGCGTTAGCGCAAGTGGCGCTCGGTGATATTTATTTCGGACGAAAAGAATTTATAAAAGCCGAACCACGATATTCAAATGCCTTAGGAGTTTTACCTAAAACCAATGAAAATTATTCGAAAGTAGAGTTTCGGGCAAATGCGTTAAAGGAGTTGGTGCCGTATCTTTATGCCATTGCCGAACAAGACAGCTTACAGCAGTTGGCGCAACTTCCTCATACAGAGCAACTAAAAATCATCAACGCTCACACTTTCGAACTTCGGAAAAGAGACAGTGAAAAAGAAAGAGATACATCTTTAAGCCAACAACAGAGCCTTACTCCAATTATTGATAACCAACAACCCTCAGTAGCCGAGGCGGTTGTAGCATTGGCTAACCGGGGAAAGGAAACGATATTTTACTTTTATAATCCGCAACTTGTCTCACAAGGGAAAAGCGATTTTCAACGACAGTGGGGAAATCGACCGTTGCAGGACAACTGGCGTTTACAAGGTATCGGAACTTCCGACACCATCCCGTCCTCTCTCCCCCTCGCTCAGTCTCCCAGTCTTTCAGTCTCCCAATCTCCCAATCTTGATCCCTATTCGGTAGAATTTTATTTACAGCAGCTCCCCGTTTCACCGGAAGCCAAAGCAGCATCGGACAAGATCATCGAAAACAGCCTTTACGAAGGTGGAAAAGTGGCCAAAGATCGGCTCGAAGACTTCGATTTTGCCACCGGATTGTTTAATCGTCATTTGAATGACTTTCCCGAAAGTGATCACCGAAAAGATGTTTACTATCAACTTTATCTGATAAATTTGCAAGCAGGAAATCGCTCCATTGCTCAAAATTATAAGTTGAAAATTATTTCGGAATTTCCCGAAAGCGAATATGCTGTTTCAATGTCAGATCCAAACTATGAGCGCACTATCCGGAATTTTGTGCAATTGCAGGATTTGCTTTATCAAAGAACATATCAGGCGTATCAACAGGGAAGGGTAGAAGAAGTTTATCGAAATTATGAGCAGGCTCTCAAGTTGTTTTCGAATGGTAATTTAATGCCTAAATTCAGACTTTTGCACTCGCTTTCGTTCGCTCAAAAAGGGGATGCAGAGAAGTTGGAAGTATCGTTGAAAGAGTTGGTAGAAAAACATCCCGACAGTGAAGAAAGTAAATTGGGACAAAATATTTTGGAGGGTATATCGGAAGGTAAAGTGCTTGCCGCTAATGCTTCCGCTGTTTCAGATATTAATTGGCAAGTTCCAAATCAGGAAATCGCCATCGATACCATCCGTTTTTCGGATGAAAAAAACATAGCATATTCCTATCTTCTGCTGTTCCCTGCAAATACGGTGAATAAAAATGAATTGCTTTTCGCCGTTTCAGATTTTAATTTTTCCAACTTCCAGATTCGGACTTTTAACACGAATTTCATTCGTGTTTCTTCCTACGAAGCTCTTCAAGTAAAACCTTTCCATTCGTTTGACGAAGCCAATCGATATGCCGCGATGATTGTCTCTGACTCTGTTTTCCGGCGAGATATTCCTGCGGATATCGTTCCTCTTGTCATTTCCGATGAGAATTTAGAACTGTTGAACAACGGAAAATCGCTCACTGAATATATCGCGTTTTATAATAC
>CAYPPC010000447.1:0-1875 GCA_964412435.1 uncultured Paludibacter sp. | reverse complement strand
AAAACCTGTTTGTGCTGCGTGATACGCATAAAAACCTGAAAGCTAACTTCGATATTCGTTACTAACCTGAAGATCATAAAAATGGATAACAAGCAGTCAATATCAACCATAGAACGGCAGAATGTGTTGAACAACCGTTTTGCAGTAGAGGCTATTCAAAAGGCATTAAACATAGAAGCTATGTTTTTTGACGGGCAATACTGCTTTACCAAGCAGATGGTTGCCAATTTTTACGAAGTAGAAGAACGTACCATTGAACGTTATCTCGAAAGTCACGAACAGGAATTGAAGCATAACGGATATTTTTTATGTAAGGGTAAATTGCTGAAAGAATTAAAGTTGCAGTTTCTTCCCGTCATTAATGTCGGGAAGAACACACCGCAAATCGGGTTATTCAATTTTCGTTCATTTCTCAATATAGGGATGTTGCTTTCCGAAAGCGAAAAAGCGAAGCAGGTTCGCAGTTTGATACTCGATATTGTAATCGCTACTATTAATGAAAAATCCGGTGGAGGTACGAAATACATAAATCGCCGTGATGCGAATTATATCCCAAGTGCAGTTGCCGAAATCAACTATCGGAAATCACTTACTTCGGCTATCAATCAGTGTGTAGATGGACACCACACCATGAAATACGCACAAATTACCGATTACATTTACAAGGCTGTTTTTAAAGAAAATGCAAAGGAATATAAAGAAATTCTGAATTTGAAAGATAGCGACAAGCCTCGTGAAACCATGTATTCGGAAGTGCTTTTAATGGTTGCAGCCTTTGAAAATGGTGTGGGTTACGAAATAAGAGAACGGTTCAAAGAAAATGGAGGACAATTGCTATCCATGCAGGAAGTGTATGACATTATTGATAAGTTTGCCGAACACCCTTTTCAGCAACCACACCTGAATGATGCCCGTACCAAAATGGCTTCACGTGATTTAAGTTTCCGCGATGCTTATCACGGGAATATTGCTGAATACCTGAAAGCCGTAACTCCCGAAGAATACGAACGTTTTATTGGTAGCGAAGCAATTGATTTTGATAGTATCTTGGAAGCCAATCAGGAAGTCTTAAAACGACTAAAACAAGCAGAAGAATGAGTTTTATTCAATATATATCCTTCGAGGAAACGCTTGATGTATATGGTAAAACCATAGAAAAAAGTGGTGGCGGTTTTTCGGGAGTTCGTGACAAAGGCGGCATAGAAAGTGTATTGGATTTTATACAGAACGATCTCTATTATCCTGATTTTGTATCAAAGCTATCGTATTTGGTGTTTCGTTTTTGTTCAGGTCACTTTTTCAATGATGGAAACAAACGAATTGCACTCACTCTTGGGACTTATTTTCTGTATAAGAATGGTCATTATTGGGCTGCCGCGCAGTTTATGCAACGGATGGAGGCAATTATTTATCACATAGCTGCCTCGAATATTGGCGATGAGCTTTTATTGCAAATAATGTCTTGTGTGGTAGATTGTCAGGACTTTGATGATGGGCTGAAAATAGAGATTATTCATGCAATGCAAAAAAGTGAAATTGCTGATTTTGCAAATAGGAAATAAAAGATAAAATTACTGTACCACCTAACAGGTTTCAAAAACCTGTTAGGTGTATAAAAAAACTAAATGGAACTAATTTTACAAACGGGGCTTACCCACCAGCAAAAAGCAGTTGACTCCATTGCTGATGTATTCCTGAATACGGGTATCAGCCAACCGAATCAATATTACAGTAATCCAAGCATTTCTCCCGATAGTATCCTTTTGGGGAATATACAGGAAGTTCAGAAAGCCAACGAGCTTCACAGCTCATTGCGTTTACTTTCTAAAGAAGTGACACCGCTGCATTTAGACATTAAAATGGAAACAGGCACGG
>CAYPPC010000446.1:1136-1880 GCA_964412435.1 uncultured Paludibacter sp. | reverse complement strand
CTGCGTGGCCTTTGAAGAAATCGACTGATTGACCGGGAGACCGCAACAGCGGCCCTGATTGTCTGACGGATGCCCCCGTGCCCGTAAGGGTGCGGGGGGTTTTCACAAGAGAGGGACGGATGGCTGTTTTTCTTCATACTTTTGAGAAGCTCTTCCCGCTTTATTTTTTTATTGCCCTGGGCGCCCTCCTGGCCCGGACCGGCGTGCTTCCAAAATCCATGGAAGTACCCCTGTCCCGTTTCATTTTTATCTCTTTTATTTCCGCCAATCTTTTTGTCAGTGTCTACCAGGCCGACCTGGGCCGGGCCGTGGATGCCAGGGCTCTGGTTTTTGCGGTCATAAGTGTCTTGCTCCAGGCCGTTTTCGGGGTCTGGTATGCGGGGCGTACGGTCAAGTACAAGCCGGCGGCCTCCATCGTGGCCCAGTCCTTTTTCAGGACCAATTTCGGCCTTCACGGCCTCATCTACGCCGGGCTTCTCTACGGGGCGGAGTCGGTGGGGGCGGCCAGCATTCTGATTGCGGCCACGGTCCCGCTTTACAACATTCTCTCGGTCATCATCTTCGAGTTCATGTCGGGGAGACGGCCCAGTCCCAAGTCCATGCTGGTCAATGTCCTGAAGAACCCGGTGGTGCTGTCGGTGTCGGCGGCCCTTCTCCTGCAGCTTTTCCAGATCCGTGTGGACAATGGCACAGAATTCGTCGCCGCCGATGCGGTAGCACAGGCCGATCCGGCCGAAGCTCTCC
>CAYPPC010000446.1:382-1126 GCA_964412435.1 uncultured Paludibacter sp. | reverse complement strand
TGCTCTTGCAGCTGTTCCAGGTCCGGCTGCCGGACATGCTGATGAATCCCCTGGGTCAGCTGGCGGCCGCGGGGACACCGCTGCCCCTGATTGCGGCCGGTGCGGCCCTGACCTTTGAGGGGCTCCGGGCCATGGGCAGCCTGGTCACCCGGGCGGCCCTGATCCGGCTCCTTTGGGTGCCCTTGATCTTCATCCCGGCGGCCCTGCTCTTGGGTTTTCGGGACCGGACCCTGCTGTCCATCCTGGTGGCCTTCGGCGGCCCTGTGGCCACTCCGCTTCCGGCCATGGCCTTTGATCTGGGCGGGGACGGGGAACTGGCGGCCCAGCTGGTGGCCGTGACTTTGGTGCTTTCCCTTTTCACCTTGCATTTTTCCATTCTTCTCCTGGAGGGATTGGGTTTTATTTCGTTTTAAAAACGCTGAAAAATGCCTTTCAAATTGTATCTGCAAAACAAAATAATGTGAAAAATTCCTTGATTATCTTCACATTTTCGCTATAATCAAGGGCGAAATCCTTATGATCCTGTAAAGATTGCTAATGCAAACCCAGGATCACTATGGTAGGATCTGTGTAAAATAATAAGACGCCTGCGGGTCCGCCCCAATCAATTGTGAAGAGGGGGCAAAGCCTGCTAATCAAGGCAAGCTTGTTATGAGAGGAGATGAACGAATGGCAAAAGAAAAAGCACAGCTGGGCGTTGAGCCCATCTACGATGTCAGGGAGCTGGGAGTTCCTAAATCTTTG
>CAYPPC010000446.1:0-372 GCA_964412435.1 uncultured Paludibacter sp. | reverse complement strand
AACACTTTTATTCCACGTGATCACAGGAGGAAAGGTTCCGGCCTTCCTGGGATCCTCTTTCGCGTTTATCGCGGGTTACCAGCACATCGCAGGGGTCCCGGGAGAGGAAGGCTTTAATGCCGATCTCTTGCCCTATGCCTGCGGCGGCATCTTCTTCGCCGGCCTCGTCTATCTTGTTGTTGCCGGGATCATTCGTGCGGTCGGCGTCAAGCGCGTCATGCGCTTCTTCCCGCCGGTTGTCACCGGCCCCGTCATCATGCTGATCGGCCTTATTCTTTCACCGGTCGCCATCAGGAGCATCATGGCCCCGATCACAACAACCAGCGGCAAACTTCTGCCTGGCGGCTTCAACTGGATCATCGCCCTGGCTTC
>CAYPPC010000445.1:0-1886 GCA_964412435.1 uncultured Paludibacter sp. | reverse complement strand
TAGTGGTAATAATCCAGTTAAAGTTATAGCTAGAACTATAAGTAATGCCAAAGCATTAGTAGATTTTTTAGATACTAAAAAAGAGTTAAATAGAATTGAATTTAAAAGAAGAATAGGTACAGCTACTAAATCTGAACTAGCTAGAATAAGTATGCTGGAAGGTAAGCTAGAACATAACCCAGTTAAACCTTTAATAGATAAGGGTATGTATCAAGCTATTATTGAAGAACTAGATGTGAAAAATATGGAAGGAGCAGGAGAGCTTATTAGACTTATTCAAGATACAAAAACAGGACAGAGAATACCCAAGTGGATGAAGAAAGCTGCTACTCATGCTTTTATGGAGAAAGGTTCTTTTATATACGATTTTATGTATACCCTTACTTCATACTCTGACTTCGTATCTAGAGCTACAGAATATCAACTTAGAATGGAAAAGAAGGGTGTACCAACTGAGTGGGAATACTCAATTAATAAAGATGGAAAGAGAGTCAAGAAAAAGACTCATGCTTGGATGAAATATGAAGAGGGTGTTACTAATGATGTATGGCACGCTTTTATTAACTATGATAAACCTCAATCAAAGATAGAACAATATGCTAATGATATAGGTGTGGTTATGTTTACTAAGTATGCTAAACGTATTCAACACTTCATTACCAAGACTGCTATACAGAACCCTATGGGAGTAATGATGACACTATTTGGATTACATTCATTTGGGTTTATAGAAACTATTTATGAACATCAATTCATGTTTAAGAAATGGGGTAATTTATTTTATAACCCTATAACAGATAATATACCTAATGCTATTGTACCTATGTGGTTACAATATCTTACAGGTATGAGACCATTTAAAGTAGAATAAACAAGAATGCCCTAGAAGATTTCTCCTAGGGCATTTCTACTTCTAGTTCTTACCAAAGGTTCTTTTTTTACCAAACCCAGCTTTAGGTTTATTATCCTTTGTAGAAGGACCGTTCTTCTTAAAACTATCCTTCCAGGCAAGGATATCTTCTTTTGTAAGACCATTTTTATATGTTACCTTATCAGCATAAGCCAGTTCTTGTTTATATTGAGTACCAGGGTGTTCTACATTATTAACAATCTCTGCTGCTGTAGCTTTATCAGTAGCTCTAAAGAAATTTCTAATGTTCTTTCTTTCTTGAATCTTACCGTTATACATCCCATATTCCATTTGGAGTCTAAGAGTAACTGGTTCATTATCAAAATCTTCTAGAACCATACACTCAATTTCTGCTCCACCTTTACCCACAGGAATCATCCTGGATACTGGTGCAGAGATTTCTGCTCCATCTGTAGCACCAATTACTACACACAGTTTAGTAAACAATTTAGCTCCAAGATTAGGACTACCATCATTATTAGTAAGACGCATAGCCTGAAAGATAGGTTGTTCTTGTCCTTGATGATCTACCCATAGATTAATAAACTCTGAACCATTAGGAGTAGAATCAACAATAACAGCTTTAAGAATAACATCGTACATACCACTTTGATTCATCCAGAGTCCACCACCTTCTCCAGAATAATCAGCAATAACTTCTTCATCTAACTCAACTTTAAAAAATGCCATATAAATTCTCCTTTATTTTATATTAAATAGACCACTTTTCAATTACATCTGTAGATCTCTTTCTAATAAGATTAATATACTCTTGAAAATCAAACTCACTAGCATCTTCTTTATCAGGTACTTCATCTATAAGTGATCTACTTAAGCTATTACCTCTATGAGTAATAACTCTTTTCTTTCCAATTAAATCAATATTAATAGCGTAATCTACTGTAGATAAGAATCCCCCTATCTTAGCAAAAGAACCTTTAGCTGTTTCAATAAACTTCTTAGCATTTTCATCCCA
>CAYPPC010000444.1:0-1892 GCA_964412435.1 uncultured Paludibacter sp. | reverse complement strand
TTTGTCCATAAATGTTAGTGTACTCATAATCGTGTGGTATTTTAATTGTTAATAAAGCTCTTTTGCTCCCGCATTCCCCTCCGTTGGAGGGGTGCTCGCAGGGCGGGGTGGTTGCTTTTTTACTTTTGATTTTTTCAAGCTTCGTGCAACTTGATAGCCTATGTACTTCTCATGCGCTTTCAATAAAATGATTTTCACGGATTCATGATTAAGCATTGCCTCGGCAACCATATCTATTAGATCGGCCCCTTTACCGTGGATATCTACAAAAAAAGTGTCTCCATCCGGTTCAGCTTTTAATATGAATTTGATTTCTTCTTTACTCATAATTGTGTGGTGTTTTAATTGTTAATAATTTTGGAAGCTCGGGGAGCATCGCGGCGTTTTTACTTCGACCTTTTCAGATGCGATGCTCCCTTTGCCCCCTGGTCGGGCCTCCTTTTGCTTTGTGGTAGAACCTCATTTGCAAGAACCTCTTTTGTACCATATTTACCAGAACCTCAGTCTTAATATTTATTATATCCTTTTTTTTTCGCACCGGCCGCTGAGCGTAGCCGAAGCGTTATCTTTTAAGTTCCCCAAAACTCCCGCGCCCCTTTTTCCCATATCACATAATCAGCGCCCCCGCCATATCGGCTTTGTGGAAAAGCTTTGAAGCCCTCTATATATATTTTTACAAATGCGTCGTATCTCACCGCCTTAGCAACCTGGCCTTTTGGCTCCCGCCCGTCCGCGTGGCTTATGAAAATGAAAAGCTTTTTGCGAAACTCATCGCGCAGACCTTTATATTCATTATATGTTAGCCCGGTATATTGCAGCGAGTCGATGAAAATGATATCCGGACTTTGCCGCCTCTGCAGTCTTTTCCGCAGGTGATCAATCGACTCATTATTGAGCAACACAAACCGCCGTGCTACGTCCTGCATACCGACGTCAAGAATTGCCGTTTGCATCGATTTACTCAGCCCCTCTTCAAGCGAGTTATAGGCTACCCGCCCAAATGTGCTAAGGTACTTTGCCAGCTGCAGGGCAAAGCGCGTCTTTCCATTCGCGCTATTGCCCCAAATCAGCCACGAGCCGGTCAACTCCGGCGCTCCGATGCTGTTGTACCATCCGCCTTCAAATGCGAGTTCTTTCGGCTTGTAGGCCGCAATATCAGCGACTGATAACGCTCGTTTAATTGCCATTTATACGCTGTTTAACTACTTCCTTGATTACTTTTTACACACTATTTAATCTCCGTACTATAGCCCCCTTTAGGGGGTTGGGGGTTAGCGTGTTTTTCTCTTCCCGGCAGCGTACACCTTTTGTTTCACCCTTCGCAGGTCAGAATCACTGTCTGCAATTATATTGTCAACCATCCGCTTGTCGGTAATGTCGTTCGCTTCGCAAATGGCAACGATATCAGCCGCACTCACACCGCGAAGCGGAATGCACCGGCGATTAATCCGGCTCCAAATTTCGTTGTACCCCTTTTTATTCAGGGCAACTCCCCGGCGCAGGCGTTTCTCTAAGTGCGAGGTGGCACACATCACAATACCGCATTCGTCCTCTAATTGGTTGTAAAGCGTGATAAAGAAATAAAGCACCTGGTCACTCAGCTTGTCCGCCTCGTCAAGAATCACTAAGGGCGATTCCTGCATCTTTAAGCCGCGCACAGCCTCATTCATCATTTCACCCACCGTGTAGCCGGAATACTCCCGGCCCATCGCCATCAACAGCTCCTGCAAGAATAGTTTGCGGTTCCAGTACTCATTACACATCAGCAGGTAAACCTGCTTGTTAGAGCGCGTGTAATGCTTCGCGGTAAATGTTTTTCCACTGCCGGCATCAGCTGTTACCGCCATTACTTTATGATCCAGGCGTGCATCGTCCAAAATTTTTGTAAACAT
>CAYPPC010000443.1:282-1906 GCA_964412435.1 uncultured Paludibacter sp. | reverse complement strand
ATGAAGGAGAAAAGGAAGGAAATGCAGATACAGTGGATTCATATCTAAAATACATTTCACAACAATTTGCTGAAAATGATAAATTTATGCCTATTGTACAAGATTTCATATATAAGATACTTGACCCACAAAAATTAAGGGATTTAACAAATGAAGAATATAATTGTTTTTCAAATCGTGCAACACTTGATGAAAAAACTCTATCTAAAATTGCTAATATTAGAGAACAATTTAAAACTGTAGAGTCAGCTAAATCATATCTTGAACAAATAAAAACACAAAGTCCAGAAGTAGAAAAACAAGGCAAGACAGCCAAAAAAACTGTTCCTAATTTTATTACTAATATGAGTAAAAGAGATATAAATAATTTAGGTGGATTAGACCAATTATTAAAACTTGTCGAACTAAAAGGCGAGGATTCTGCAAAAGAATTATTATCAATGCTAGGTTATACAATAAACGAGGGTAAAACGCAGGAACACCCCTCATTAGAAGATCTAGAATTTAAAAAAGCAACATTAGAAGGTAAAGAGCAACAAACAAAGCAGCTATATCAAGAATATGAACAACAATTACCTAATAAAGAAAAAGATATTTCTATCGAATAAATGGGGGGATTTTGATGAACAAAGAGAAAGATAACTTATTAGTTATAAATAAAGATAGCATCTTTTATAAGATTAAAACATTCTTTATAAGAATATTGTTTAAAAATAGAAATGAAAAAGTAATGGAAGAAAAACAAAGCGGAGAAGTCAAATTGTCTAACAGTGACGCTAGAAAAAACTCGTTTTTAGAAGATGTGAAGATACAAGAGAATAAAGAACTTAAAGAATTATTGTATTTGCAAAAACTACTTAAAATGGGAAGAATCAAAGAAAAAGATTTATCTAAAAAAGAAAGAATTGGATTGGAAAAATTATATAAGCAACAAATTCATAATTTGAATAAATCTATTAATAATTATAAAAATAAGATTATATCTATAAGGACTAAGTTAACACAAAATAATTAAAGTGAAGGGAGTTAGATTTCAATGCTAACTCCTATTAATATTCTAATTCTTCTTCATGCTCTCTTTCTTCATGATTAAGTTGCTTTTCTGGGTCTATAAAAGTGTGAGTTTCCATTTGAAAATCCTTAATTAATTCTTTAGATTCGCCTAAACCAAATTTTTTACAAATCCAATGTATAAATTTTTCAATAGTTTCTTCAAATTTATCAATAATCTTGTTTAAATGATTATTTTCTTTTTCCAGTTTGCGAATTTTACTTTTATAATTATTTTCTATATCATAAGTCTTAATTTTAAATTCCTTTTCAAGTTCATTTTTTCTATCATCAAATTTTAAAGCAAGAGTATTATTTTTCTTCTTGTATTCGTGTTCTAAATGTTCTACCGTTTCATTTAGTTTTTTATTGTTAGAAAGTATAATATTTCTTTCTTTTTGGTATTTTCCAGCCTCATCAATAATATTGGCTTGTTTAGATAATTCTTTATGCAATGAAATATTATCTTGGTACAAGTTTTCAATCAGTTTGTCTTTAGGTTTTACTATTTCATTTATAATTTTTTCATCTCTCCCAACCATAAACTTTTTGAAATCTTTTAAATCTGGAACTT
>CAYPPC010000443.1:0-272 GCA_964412435.1 uncultured Paludibacter sp. | reverse complement strand
AAGGTTTCTTTTGTATTTTCAAAATTAGTAATTTGTTTATATTCTTCCATTGTTAAATGCTCTCTATTAGTAATTTCACTAGATATGCCCCTTTCTAATTTGAAACCTTTTGAAGTAATATGCTTATAGAAGTTATCTTGCAATTTTCCATAACTGTTTTTGCCTTTCCAAAAATCTCTACAAGATACTTTATCTATTTTATTTCCATGCTTATCGGTAGTATGAACTACTGGAATAAACAATAAATGCAAATGAGGGGTATCTTCATCCAT
>CAYPPC010000442.1:0-1909 GCA_964412435.1 uncultured Paludibacter sp. | reverse complement strand
ACCCTACTCCAATTTTCATGTAGGAGCTGCAGTTCAACTCGAAACAGGTGAAATCATCGGTGGCAATAATCAGGAAAATGCAGCTTACCCATCCGGACTCTGTGCAGAACGCACAGCCATCTTCTACGCCAACTCGCAGCACCCCGATGTGCCGGTTACAGCCATTGCTGTAGCCTGCTTTACTGATGGTGCATATCTCGAAGAATCCATCACACCCTGCGGCGGTTGCAGGCAGGTACTTTTGGAGAGTGAAAACCGTTATGGGCGGAAAATGGAAGTCATACTTTTTGGAGCAAAAAATGTCTATATATTTGAAAATGCCGGAGACCTACTCCCTTTAAGCTTTGGAAAAGATAGTCTGCTTAAGTTATAAAGTAGAGAAGCCGGGATTTTTTGTATGATGAATTATTAACAAAAAGCGCCCGTAAAGATGAAAAAAGAGAAACTAACTATGGAGTATCCACTGGAAAAAGCTTCAGAAAATTTCCTGTGGCAGATGATTGGCGACCCACTCGGACTGGCAACCTGGTTTTCAGAAGAAATTACCGTAAATGGTGAGGAATACACCTTTTGCTGGAACAATTCTCCACAAAATGCAAAACTGCTGGATTTAGTTGAAAAACAGCATATACAATTTCAGTGGGAGGAGGACAGTGGAACCGACAACTACTTCAAACTTGAGATCCTGACGCACGAGTTGAGCGGTGAAATCAGCCTGAAAGTGACCGATTTTGTTTCGGAAGGGGATGAAGAGGACACCAGACTCCTGTGGGACAAACATATTGATGATCTGAAAAGAAAAGCAGGAATGTAACTTCCTGCTTTTTTTATTTTATCTCACCACTGCCAATACAGATCCGTGAATCTTTGTCATATATAACACCAAACTGCCCGGCTGCAATTCCCTGCAGTTTATCTTCTGAATAGACGTGATAACCCTCTTCCCTTTTCACAATCCGTCCCCGTGTAAATTCAGGCGTATGCCTGATTTTAAATGTTATATCTACGGGGTCTGACACTCCCGGCCATGGGTTTTCTGTGATAAAATGGAAGTCGCGCAGACCAAATTCCCGCCCATACTGCGCTTCGGCATCAAATCCTCTGGAGGCGTAAATTATATTTCCCGGCACATCTTTTTTGATTACATACCACGGACCACCCGAAAGACCAAGTCCTTTCCGCTGACCAACAGTATGGAACCAATAGCCAAGGTGTTCACCCAAGATTTTACCGGTTTCAAACTCCACGATTGGACCTTTTTTCTCACCGAGATAGCGACGAATAAAGTCATTATAATTCACTTTACCCAAGAAGCAAATTCCCTGACTATCCTGTCTTTTAGCTGTAGGAAGAGTCATATTTTCAGCAATCACACGCACCTCATCTTTCATCAGATGCCCGATAGGAAACATCAGCTTAGACACCTGCAGGCTGTTGATCTGAGCCAAAAAGTCAGTTTGGTCTTTCACCGGATCTTTAGCTGTTCCCAGGTATATTTTACCGTTCTCCTCAATCGTAGTGGCATAGTGACCGGTGGCAATTTTATCAAATCCCTGACCGTAACGCCGGTCAAAAACCCCAAACTTCACCAGTTTATTGCACATTACATCCGGATTGGGTGTCAATCCCTGCTTTACTTTCTCAATGGTATAAGCTACCACTGTGTCCCAGTAATCTTTATGCAGATCCACCACCTCCAGCTTCAAGCCGTATTTTTTAGCTATGAAGCTCGCCATCTCTATATCCTCTTCTGAAGTACAATCGAGCAGTTCGTCATCATCCTGACCAATTTTGATATAAAACAGATCCGGGTTGTAGCCCTGCTCTTTAAGCAGATGCACTACCACCGAACTGTCAACGCCCCCTGAGATTAATGTTGCAATATTCATTGTATCTTTTCCGTTAAACA
>CAYPPC010000441.1:0-1909 GCA_964412435.1 uncultured Paludibacter sp. | reverse complement strand
TAAACTTACTACATACTACGCGAACCAAACCTAGAAAAACAAAACCGCCCTACTCTCACGAGCAAAGCGGCTGATTTCAGATGAAAAAAAATTGAATTTAAAAAGAGATTTTATCGTATAATTATCTTAATTAATTGTTTTCGGAATGTGTACACTATTAAGAGTATAACCGAAAGCACCAGCCACCTGAATAGTTTTAATCTCCATTCCTGCCATTTAGTGAGTTTGTTAATCGTTTTAATTACAATTTCAGTCTTTCTAATCGAATCCGTGCGAAAAAGAGTATCAACCCTGATCCGGTCTCGGTAAAGGTTTTGGTATTTTGTAAGGAAAACGGTATCATTCCGTCTTTCCAGATAAACACTATCCTTCAGATATATGCTGTCACGCGTGTGATTAGTTTGATATTCGGTTTTCACCACTTCTTTTTCCACTTCTACAATCCGTTCGTTCGTCTTGCACGAGTTAAGAAAAAGCGCAAAAACTAAAATAAGCACCAGGCTTATTTCACTTATATGTGAAATTCTTAAATAAGACTTCATTTTATTCCTTGATTAAATAAACAAGCTTTCCGCTTTTTATCGCATCCTTAATAATTCCGATAAGTTCAATTTCGTATTTGGCTGAGTTGATCACTCGGCCTTTTACTTTATTTTCACCTACCAGGATGCAGCCGGAAGTATCTTTGGCAGAATTGCCGCGATGAATGAGAATACCTTCGAAGTGCGGAACTTCCAGCAAGCGCGGAAGCTCTCGACGAAAACGCGGACTGCGATTTACTATCACACGATATTTGCCAAACGGAATTGCCGTTCGTCCATACATCTTGCCCTCGCCTCGATCGTTCAGATCGCCATCTCGGTTGTAGTCACGTACTGGATCTTCCAGCGTATCGCAAAAGCGAACGCCATCCACATACAGTGTACCGATACTGTACTCCCTACCAAAATAGCGAACTTTCAACCTCAGAATTAATTCATCCATCACTTCTTGTCTTCTACCTGGTAAATAATTGTGAGAATTGGCTTATTGTTCCATTTAAAAATCATCTGCTTCCGATGCGTGTCCTGCTTAATTGGTTCCGGTAAAGCATGATGAGCTGTAACAGGTGCAAAACTCACAAGTATCAGCATCATAATTGAAAAAACTAGCAATTTAATTTTCATAATCATTTCCTTTCAAATCTTTTAATTGACGAGCGGTTTCAAAAATATCGCCCTTATTTTTCGCAAACGTTTCAAGTGTGTCGGTTAGTTCCTTGGTTTTTATTCCGGCTTCATTAAATAATCTAACCAGTTTCTTTCCTTTCAGAAAAGCGCATGTAGCAGCTACAATCACACTGGCAAATGGTCGCTCATAAAAACTCACATTCCAGATAAGCAGTGTATCCATAGCTCCGGCTAACATCAGCAAACTCAAATACATCGGATATGGTGAAATATATCGTTTGTATTTTTGAGCGATTATAGGATCAAGCGCCGAATACTTTTTTTTGTGATACTGAAATAATTCGATGCTAAATGCCACAATCAGAAAGCAGACTATAATAATCAAAGCACTTTCAAATACCTTGTTCAAATCAATTATTCTCGAAATTTCAATCACTGTTCCCATGGCTCAATTTATCTTTTCTACAAAATTAGCTTACAAAGCCATCTTCCAAAAGGACAAAATCAGCTCAGCCAAATGCTTACAAACACACTCACAAAGCACGCCATCTCTAGCCAGAATATCCAATTTTTGAACATTAACGAAATCAGAAGTGCTAAACTCAGCAATGCAACAGGAACATACCAAAATCCTAACAAACTTACTAATAGGACCGAAGCAACGGCCGAAATCAAAGCTGAAATAGCATGCACTTTATCAGCAAGTTTATCTTTGAAATTTGGAGCAACAGCTACAAACA
>CAYPPC010000440.1:0-1923 GCA_964412435.1 uncultured Paludibacter sp. | reverse complement strand
AGTAATTTGCCAATATCTCCGGCTTTAAACACATTCGTGCCCGATACATTGAGACTTATTTTTTCCGTATCAAATTCCTCTACTATTCTTTTAAACCTGATTTTTTTCAGGTTAAGAATAATAGCCGTTACATCTTCAATAATACCCGGAATGGAAGCAAATTCGTGTTCAACTCCGTCAAATTTTACCGATGTAATTGCATATCCTTCAAGTGAAGAAAGCAAAATACGGCGCAGTGCGTTACCAATGGTAATGCCGTAGCCGGGTTCCAACGGACGGAATTCGAACTTTCCGGAGAACGCGTTCTCCTGAATCATAATTACCTTATCGGGTTTTTGGAATGCTAATATTGCCATGAAATTATTGTTTAGAATATAATTCTACGATCAACTGTTCTTTAATGTTTTCGGGGATATCAGCTCTTTCGGGCAAATGCAGAAACTTACCGCTCATGGATGCTCTGTCCCACTCTAACCAAGGATATTTACTGTGATTGAAACCGGTAAGCGCGTTTTCTACCACTTCCAATGATTTCGATTTTTCTCTCACACCAACAATTTCTCCGGCTCTAACGCTGTACGAGGGAATATTCACCACTTTTCCGTTTACGGTGATATGGCGGTGCGACACAAGCTGACGGGCTGCTGCTCTCGTAGGTGCAATGCCTAAGCGGAAAACAACGTTATCTAAACGCGATTCCAATAATTGAAGCAATACCTCACCGGTAATGCCGCGGCTGCGGGCAGCTTTTTCAAACGTCAGGCGGAATTGTTTTTCCAACACTCCGTAGGTGTATTTTGCACGTTGTTTTTCACGCAACTGAATTCCGTATTCCGATGTTTTACGTCTGCGCGTATTTCCGTGCTGTCCCGGCGGATAGTTCTTTTTGGAGAGAACTTTATCGGGACCGAAAATAGGTTCGCCAAATTTACGGGCGATTTTTGATTTTGGACCAGTATATCTTGCCATTTTTACAAATTAAACTTTTTCTACTGAAGCCTAAACTGTGCAGCCGCGATTACAGAGAAGTTGTGTTGTAATCAAAATCACAGCTCAAATTTCAATACGAATGAAACTTATGATTATTAAATTGTTACAGACGCATTGCATTGCGTCTCTACTGTGTAATTAAACTCTTCTTGCTTTAGGCGGACGACAACCGTTGTGAGGAATGGGTGTAACGTCAACTATTTCGGTTACTTCGATTCCTGCACCGTGGATGGTTCTGATAGCCGATTCACGACCGTTACCGGGACCTTTCACGTAAGCTTTCACTTTGCGAAGCCCTAAATCGTACGCTACTTTAGCGCAATCCGACGCTACCATTTGAGCCGCGTAGGGGGTGTTCTTTTTTGAACTACGGAATCCCATCTTACCGGCTGACGACCAGCTAATAACTTCTCCGTTTTCGTTGGTCAACGAAACAATGATGTTGTTAAACGATGAGTGTATGTGAGCCTCTCCAACTGGATCAACTTTCACCACCTTCTTTTTAGTGCTTGTAGCTTTCTTTGCCATAGCTTATTTACTATTTAGTAGCCTTCTTCTTATTGGCAACAGTTTTCTTACGCCCCTTACGGGTACGTGCATTGTTTTTAGTTGACTGCCCTCTCACAGGGAGACCAATACGATGCCTGATTCCACGGTAGCAACCTATGTCCATTAAACGTTTAATGTTCATCTGCATCATGGAACGGAGTTCTCCTTCAACCTTGTATCCTTCGTTGAGAATATTTCGGATGGTGGTGATGTTCTCATCGCTCCACTCCGAAACCTTAGTGTCGTAACTAATTCCTGCCTTAGCAAGAATACTACGGGCTGTACTTCTGCCAACTCCATAAATATAGGTGAGGGCAACTTCACCTCGTTTATTTTTTGGCAAATCTACACCTACAATACGTGCCATATCAATTTATTAAAATT
>CAYPPC010000439.1:0-1933 GCA_964412435.1 uncultured Paludibacter sp. | reverse complement strand
CCTGCTTAAACTGATAAGCCAGTTTGCCGATAGTAGTAGTTTTACCCACTCCATTGACCCCTACAACCATAATAACATAGGGAGTCGCAGGCAGCGGTGCATCAAAATCGTTTACCTGAGAAAGGTTGTTTTCCGAAAGCAAGCCTGCAATCTCTTCCCGCAACAGCTGATTCAGTTCACTTGTATTCAAGTATTTGTCGCGACTCACCCGCTCTTCAATACGCTCAATAATCCGAAGTGTGGTTTCAACTCCTACATCTGAAGTGACCAGCACCTCTTCGAGGTTGTCAAGCACCTCATCATCCACTTTCGACTTACCTGCAACTGCACGTGTAAGCTTAGAAAAAACATTCTCTTTAGTTTTAGACAAACCCTGATCCAGTTTTTCCTTTTTATCTTTTCTAAACATCCCCAGAAATGCCATCTTATCTCCTTTTTTAATCTGTTTTCAGTTTACAAAAATAATTATTTTTAGCTGTTAAACAAAAAATCCTTTCATCTTATTTAATGAAAGGATTTCTGCTTTATTATTTGGACTAATTATTTCTTTTTCAGATAGTCTTGTACAGCATCATTGTGCACCATTTCTTCCTGGAAAACATATGCACCTGTTTTAGGCGATTTTACCATTTTAATCACCTTGGAAAAGGTACGTCCTTCACCATATTGCAAACTTGCAACCGCCTTCTTTGCCATATCTTAATTGTTTTATTTAATTTCTTTATGAATAGTCATTTTACGCAGAATGGGATTATACTTTTTCAATTCCATTCTTCCCGGTGTGTTCTTTCTACTTTTTGTAGTAATATAGCGTGAAGTTCCGGGCATACCGCTATCTTTATGCTCAGTGCATTCTAATATCACCTGCACTCTTACGTCTTTTGATTTCTTTGACATCGCTGTTTCCCCCTATTAATTAAAAGTATAAATACCCCTTTTCGGCAGCTTGCTTAATGGCTGCATCTAATCCAAGCTTGTTAATGGTACGTAAACCGGCAGCTGAGATTCTCAGACTGATCCACATATCTTGTTCTACCCAATAGAACTTTTTTCTGAACAGATTCACATCGAAAGTACGCTTGGTTTTACGATTCGAGTGCGAAACATTGTTCCCAACCATTGCTTTTTTACCGGTTATTTGACAAATTTTTGACATCGCTGTATCTTTTTTATCTTTAATTCTTTTATTTTTTCTCAAAAATGGACTGCAAAAATACAGCTTTTATTTTGTTCTTGCAAATAATCCCGAGAGATATTTCCATTTTTCTTTAAATTAACATTTTAAGCTCCGATTTTTCCACTTTTCGGAGCATTTTCCCGAATCAGATCAATCGCCATCAGCATGGCGGCCGTGCTGCTCCGCTCAATCAGGATATCACGCGGATAGTTACCGAAGCGAAACAGCTTACTCACCGTTTTGTCCCGGCAAGACACTGCTATCCAGGTGGTTCCCACCGGTTTTTCATCGGTACCGCCACCCGGCCCCGCAATTCCGGACACAGCAATCGAAATATCTGTGTCCATCAGCTGCTTTACGCCGGTTGCCATCACCTCTACCACAGCCTCACTCACCGCTCCAAACTTGTCAATCAGTTCCGGACTCACCCCCAGCACCTGTTCTTTAATACTATTTTGATAGGCTGTCACACTGCCGGTGAAATAGTCAGAACTTCCTGCTATAGTTGTAATCCGATGCGCAATATTACCTCCGGTACAACTCTCTGCTGTCGAAATCGTGAGGCCCGCATTTCGAAGCAACAAACCCAGATTCTCTTCAACACTGAGGTCGTTTTTGGCAAAAATAGCATTTCCCAACAAAGATTCCAGCTGCTCAAACAGCCTATCAATCTCTTTGTCCAGTTCACTGCCATTGTCGTGAGCACCGGAGAGACGCAACTTCACAACACCCAGTGAGGGCAAATATGCCAGACTG
>CAYPPC010000438.1:0-1941 GCA_964412435.1 uncultured Paludibacter sp. | reverse complement strand
CAATGAGTGAATGAGCCAATGGTGCATTTTTAAAGCACTTGCGACAGATGAAGAAATTATAAATTAAAAATTAAGAATTAAAAATGGGGCATGAGATGAGGATTTGTGTTATGTTAACACATTGTGCCTGCCTCCAGAGATCAGATGGTTTGTTTTCACCGCCGTGAAGTGAGTTTTATATGAATGAAAATGTTGGACGGCGGTGCTATGACTCACAGTAAGCTGTCATTCCGACCGTAGGGAGGAATCTCCTGATGGTCGTGGGCTGCCAATAAGCCAATATACCAATATGCCAATGGGCCAATGGGGGAATGGAGTATTTTGAGGGTACGTGCGGCGGATGGGGAAATTATAAATTAAAAATGAGCCAATGATTCAATTCTGCGCACTATGTAGAGACGCGATTTATCGCGTCTTTGTGAAGTCCTGAAGATTCGTTTTCAAGTATAAATATACACCAATACACCATTACACCAATACACCAAAATGTCATGAAAAATATAACTTTACTCAATATCGGCCTGATAAGTCTGACTCCGGCAGTTTATGCGCAGCAGCAAATGGGGCAGGCAAATGATGATGAGCGGCCGAATATCCTTTTTATTTTATCGGACGATCACACTTCGCAATCCTGGGGTATTTATGGCGGGATTTTATCTTCCTACGTAAAAAATGAGAATATCCGACGCCTGGCGGATGAAGGTTGTGTATTACAAAATGCTTTTTGCTCCAACTCCATTTCGGTGCCGAGCCGGGCGGCGATATTGACGGGTGCCTACAGCCATGTGAATGGTGTGTATACGCTGGATGATGCACTCTATCCGGAGCAGGATAATATTGCCAAACAGATGCAGACAGGTGGATATCAAACAGCCTTGATTGGTAAATGGCACCTGAAAAAGGAGCCGTCCGGTTTTGATTATTACTCCGTTTTTTATGATCAGGGCGAGTATGTTGACCCGACGTTTAAAACTGCTGAAAACTGGGTGGATGATGATGTGGGTAATCGAGGTGTGCAGGAGGTTGGTTTCTCTACCGATTTGGTGACCGATAAAACCATTGATTGGGTAAAGAACCGGGACAAATCGCGCCCATTTGCGATGTTTTGTCATTTTAAGGCTACGCATGAACCTTGGGATTTTCCGGAACGGAACCGAAATTTATATGATGATGTTGTTTTTCCTGAACCGCACAACATGATGGAGTTTGGTCCCGAAAAATCGGGCAGGGCTTTTCCCGGTCAGCCGCTCGAAGATCTGGCCTGGCGCTGGGAAACGGCATCAAAAGATCCCGCGAGTTGGTGGTGTGTTTACCCGGAACTGCCCTTTTACCGGGGTGAAATGGACAGTATTGCTGCACGAAAAGCAACCTATCAGAAGCTAATACGTGACTATCTGCGTTGCGGTGCTACGATTGATGATAACATCGGACGATTACTCGAAATGTTGGACAACGAGGGGCTGGCGGAGAATACGGTGGTGGTTTATGTGTCGGATCAGGGTTATTTCTTAGGTGAGCACGGCTTTTTTGATAAGCGGATGTTTTATGAAGAGTCAGCGCGTATGCCTTTTGTGATTCGCTATCCGAAAGAGATTCCGGCCCAAAGTCGTAATGAGGATATTATATTGAATACCGATTTTGCCGCTCTGCTGGCCGATTATGCCGAAGTAAACGCACCGGAGAAGTCGCAGGGTGAGAGTTTTCGCCAAAACCTGCAGGGAAAAACGGCTCGCAATTGGCGCAAATCGATGTATTATCGCTACTGGACGCAGCATACCGACCGCCCGGCGCATATTGGTATACGTAATGAGCGCTATAAGCTGATGTTTGTTTACGGACATCCGCTAAATACCAGTGGGTCAGGCAAAAAGCTGAGCACACCGGCATGGGAGTTTCATGACTTGAAACGTGATCCGTATGAAGATTACAACGCCTATCATG
>CAYPPC010000437.1:0-1943 GCA_964412435.1 uncultured Paludibacter sp. | reverse complement strand
AACCCGAAAAATTCACAAAACAGATAAAAGACAATAAAAAAATGGGTGCAAAGTGTTATCTTTGAGGTTAGTAAACAAAAACAACAACACTTTTAAATACACCCATTTATGAGCCATAAAGATACTGCATTTTATCGTAGAAATAAAGAAGTTTTAGTTGATTTTTCTGGTGAGGAAATAAGTTCCGACGGATCGATTGTACTTTTAGAGAAACTTGAACGGGAGTATAAAATCATCAAACATTTTAGTGGGTTCATTCCTGAGATTCGCAGTGCAAGCCGTATTTCTCATTCCACAGAAAAACTTTTTAAACAAAGAGTTTTCATGCAAATGCTCGGTTATGCAGACACCAATGATGTAGGACATCTTAAAAAAGACCCTCTGTTTCAAGATGTCTTAGATGGTGATTTGGCTTCACAGCCAACCTTGTCTCGCTTTGAAAACAGATTAACCAAGCAAGCTGTTTTTGATTTAGGATACGCCTGGATAGATTGGTACGTATCATCGTTAGCAGGGAGAGATGAAATTATTATTGACATAGATGCTACCGATGACCCTACGCATGGCTCACAACAACTTACTCTCTTTAATGGCTTTTATGGTCAGTTCATGTACAATGAACTCTTCTTCCATGACGGCGAGACGGGGCAAATAATTGTTCCGGTACTCCGCCCCGGAAACAGTCATTCGAACAAATGGTATGTTTCCGTCCTAAAAAGAATCGTTTTACGCATCAGAAATCGATACCCCGATATGAAAATAACAATCAGAGCTGACAGTGGTTTTAGTTGTGCGCCTTTCTATAAGCTGGCCGATAAATACAATTTGTTTTATGCCATCGGCTTGTCATCCAACTCTATCTTAAAGCAAAAGGTATCACGTGCAGTAAGAGCAGTAGAGCATCTTTATGGCAACCATGGAATAAAACATCAACACTTCTTTTCTTTTAGCTATGCCGCTCTAAGCTGGCATAAAGAGCAGACCTGCTATGCCAAGGTTGAGAGCACCGGCAAAGGTATGAATACCAGGTTTATAGTCAGCAACATTGAGCCGGAAGATGCTCGTGATATTTACTTTGATTTTTATGTAAAACGAGGAGATGCCAGTGAAAACAGAATTAAGGAAGTTAAGAATATGTGTTATTCCGACAGGCTTTCCTGCCATGGCTTCTGGGCTAACTTTTTCCGATTGTTTATAAGTTGTCTGACTTATGAATTGTTCAGACTGCTGAAAACCAAAATATCAAAAACAACATTTAAGAGAGCATGGAAATGGCAGGTAGACACTATCAGATATCGCTTATTAAAAATAGGAGCTACAATAAAAATCACCAAAAGAAGGATTTATTACAGATTATCGAGTTCCTTTGTCTATCAGGATTTATTCAGGCAGCTTCTCAGGTGCTGAAAAGTTAAATCATCTCTTTTTAAATTGTCAGAAAACTATTTTGACAGGAACAGCTATGCTCAAAACTGCCAAAAACCATTTTTATTGTTAAAAAACTCTCTAAACAGAAAAATTTAAGTTTACTTTTCTGGTAAATAGGTGCCCTAAACTTCGAAAATTATTAAAACCAAGTCAAAACCTTAAAAACAGATGCAAGAAAAATCGGGTTGGTTGCTCATGAATAATACGGGTTAAAATTCCTATTTCAATCAAAGGTAATAATACAAGTCTTGATCTTACAGGCGGTTGGGAAAGCCAGAATACAAGCACAACCAAAGAAACAGTCACCATTTCAGTTACTGATAAAGATAGAGAGTTGGGTAATAATTTCTTCAATTTCTTTGGTAGCAGCCCAATATTAGAAGTGAGTAATAATAAAGTTTATTTGGAAACAACGCGTTACGGTTGTTTTGATATGTGTATTATTCCGGTAAAAAGAAATCTAGCACAATAATTGAAATATGAAAAATACTAAATTATTAATTATTGGTGTAATC
>CAYPPC010000436.1:0-1946 GCA_964412435.1 uncultured Paludibacter sp. | reverse complement strand
TTTGTCCATAAATGTTAGTGTACTCATAATCGTGTGGTATTTTAATTGTTAATAATTTTGGAAGCTCGGGGAGCACCGCGGCGTTTTTATTTCGACCTTTTCAGATGCGATGCTCCCTTTGCCCCCTGGTCGGGTCTTCTTTTGCTTTGTGGTAGAACCTCGTTTGTACCATATTTACCAGAACCTCAGTTTTAATTTCATACTTCATCTCACCTATTCATTCCGGCAGGGATGAGTCTCCGAATTGACGTTAGCGGTGTAAATCCGGATTTTTCAACAGCCTTCCCAATTAGAATAAAACCTCGCCACCTTTCACTCGCCCATGTGTATCTCGGATTGACTGCCTTACCAAAACTTAGGAGACCGTCATAATCAACTCCTGCCCAATCAACTCCATCTGGTTGATTATCGAATATCTTTTGTGTTAGTTCTTCCATTACTTTTGTCTTCGCTCTTCGCTACTCATCACACCTATCAACCCCTGTCGGCCCCATTGCGGCCGTGTGGTTTTGCTCCGGTGTCTTGACACCTATCGCCTCTATCTTTTTCTCATACTCCGCTATTTTAGCCTTACAGTTCAAAACTATGGCATCGACTATCACGCCGCGCGGCAGGTAGTTAATCACAAAACCATCAACGAGCTCAACCGCCCTTATTTTTTGTGTTGTAACCTGGGTAATGATTTCTTCCTTCTCTCTAATTTTTTCTAACAGCCGTATGCCGCTTTCCAAATCTTCTCTTGTCATAATCGTGTGGTATTTTAATTATTAATAAATGTTCTTGTTTTGCACTCCCTAAGCCCCCTTTAGGGGGTTGGGGGTAGTTATGGAGCCTCACCCAATCCCCAGTACTCCGCAGCTCTTTCCGGCCATACATCAATCGGTTCACCGGCACCCTCATATCGCCCGTCGGGAAATGCCCTGTGTCCTTCAACACGCCATACGACGTTAGCATCCCGCCATATTCGTTTGGCTACCTGCCCTTCAGGCCGTGATCCTTCAACGTGACTTACGTAGATAAATAGCTTTTTGGGAAACCGCTGCTTTATTCTTTTATATTGCGAAAACGTCATTTCTGCAAACTGGATGCTGTCAACTACTATGATGTTAGGGCTTTTGTGTCGGTCAAGATACTTTACTAAGTCCTTCATTTCAACCTGGTCGAGCAGCAGCACCCTTCCGCCGGCACTACTCATATTCACCCGCTTCATAGCCAGTTGAATCGTCAGGCTTAGCCCCTCTTCAATGCTGTCGTATGCGCACCGCTCAAAGCTTGACAGATACTTTACCAACATCATCCCGAAGGTTGTTTTGCCGTGCTTTGGTGGGCCATATATAATCCACGATCCGGTTAGTTGTGGCCGACCCACCGCACGGAACCATTGACCTGTAAAATCAAGTGTCTTAAAATTTGCGCTCTCAACATTTTCAACTGATAGTGCTCTTTTCATCTTGACTTAGCCAGCTCTTTATATATTCTTCGTAAGCTCGGAACTCCATCCTCGCCCAGTGTGCTTGTTAATACTTTGTTCGGGCTAATCCCGTTCTCTGCGTTGGCCTTTATTATCATCAGTGCAGATGCTTTCAATACCTGTTTACCCTGCTCACCCTCGGGAATGGCCTTCCCATATCGCTTACCAAAGCGTGAAAACAGCTCCGTGTAACCCACCTTTTCATTGTCAATCGAGCGTTGAATCTTTCGTTTCAAGCCCTCGGCCCCCATCATATAGATTCCACACACGCCCTCCGTGGCGTTATACAGTGCCTTTATTTCTAAAAAAGCATCATACTGTAGGTCACCGGCTTCGTCAAGTATTATTAATGGGGTGGGCAATGTTTTTAAGTAAAAGACCAAATCCTCATAAACATCGTCGTGCCTTCCGGTAGTGCCCACCCCAAACTCCTGAGCTATTTTTCGTATAAATTTGCGTTTTGTTTTTACCTGCG
>CAYPPC010000435.1:0-1953 GCA_964412435.1 uncultured Paludibacter sp. | reverse complement strand
GCATAAGGATTTACGGAAGGTACATCACTTACACCTTCATTGACAGCAAGCGACTTAAAATGGGGGTCATTCTCGGGATGATTTTGCTTTTTTTGCATTCAAACTATCCTCTCTAATTTACTACGTAACCGATATTAAAGTTAACCACAGAGTTCATCGGATCATTGGTATATACAGTAAACATTTTTCTGTACTCTCCAGCAGGGACAAACTTGGTATTGATCTCCACTTTGAAGTTCTCTGTGCGGCCGCCCCGGATGGATGAGCGCACAGGGGTGATTTGAATATCACTGTTATGATTCAGAACTCTGCGAATTTCAAGCGGTTTGGCTCCGGAGTTTTTAATTGAAACCTGACCGCGCACCCGGCTTCCTTTTTTAATGGTTCCAAAGTGCAGATTTTTAGATTTCACCTCCAGAATAGGTGCTTTTTGTTTTTCCGCTGTACTCATTTTACTGAAATCTTCCAGTAAAATGGCAGAAATCTGGATACCGCTCTTATCGTTTGCATCTTTGGCACCGTTGATCAAAGGCATCAGCGCATCCTCTACCGGTCCCCACTCAACAGCTTTCGCAGGGTTATAATTGATAGTAATTGTTCCTCTTTCTGATGGCTTCAGCACCTGCGGCTGCACCTGAACCTCCAGGTGTGCAGGTAGATTGGTAAACTGAACAGTCATGGTTGAAGCTGAAGCATTCTGCACGGAGATCGTGCGGCTTTTCACCTCATCCCCTTTGGCCAGATTACCAAAACTCAGACGATTACTGCTGAGCTGAAGATCACCGATTCTGGCAGAAAAACCGACATTGCTGTTGGTTTGGTTCTGCACAGCAGTCTGTCCCCGATTTACGTGTCCTGAGATATAAAGAATTTCGCGTTCATTAGTCGCATTGGAAAAAACAGAAATAGACTTTGTAAAAGCACCCGGACGACCGATCGGATTGTAGCTCACCTCGATAAAACCGGTTTTTCCCGGTTCAACAGGAGATTTTGTCCAGTTCGGTGTGGTACATCCGCAAGATGCAGTTACCCTTTGAATAATTAAGGGAGCACTACCGGTATTCTTAAATTCGAATTTATGTACAGCGCGTCCTCCCCGCTCTTCTATCGTTCCAAAATTGTGCTTTTTCTCCTGAAATGTAATAGTTGCATTTTGTGCCTTGACTCCCCAAAGAGCAAGTCCAAGAACAAACACAGTTAAAAATGAAATTTTACGTCTCATAACTCTTATTTTTATGTGATTTTATTAAAACTCTTATATGATTCAAACTACAAAAATAGTAAAATGAAATGAAAGCGACCTTATTAAAGTGACTGAAAATCGGGATTTAAGCTTATTCTTTTATAAAATTCAATACCTTTGCAACAAGGCCCCGGCTGAGGAAGCCTCCAATAATAACAAAAGCTGAATTCATTATGTTGCAAAAAACACAAACTTTAGCGAAAGAGATACTTCCGCAAATTCAAAACAACTACCGCCACCTGCACGCTCATCCGGAACTCTCATACCGGGAGTTTGAAACCTCAAAATATGTGCAGCAGCAACTTGACCGACTGGGAATTCCCTACGAAACCGGTTTCGGCGGCACCGGAATACTCGCCCGAATAGAGAGCAAAAACCCTGCCAGCCGCATCATTGCTTTGCGTGCCGATATGGATGCCCTGCCTATTCAAGAAGAGACCGGTCTTCCCTGGAAATCAAAAAATGAGGGCGTTATGCACGCTTGCGGACACGATGCCCACACCAGCTCGTTGTTGGGTGCGGCGGAGATTTTGATGCAAATTAAAGATAGCTTTGAAGGTACAATTCTGCTGATTTTTCAACCCGGCGAAGAGCGTGCCCCGGGTGGTGCCAGCCTGATGTTGAAAGATGGAGTTTTTGATAAATACCAACCGGAAATTATTATCGGTCAGCACACTTCTGAAGATTATCCCACCGGATCATTTGCTTTT
>CAYPPC010000434.1:0-1957 GCA_964412435.1 uncultured Paludibacter sp. | reverse complement strand
GAAAGAATACAGTACAGCTCAGGAAAGAGATGCTTTCGATGAAAGAATCTTTGAATAAAGGAAGTTGAAAACGCAAATTTAAATAGAAATGCAAACAGGACTTTACGAGCAAATAATCAACAAATTACTGTTGTCAAATCTGGATAAGATTGACCGGAAGGTCTATTATATCAAAGAAACCACTATTGACAAAAATGAAGCTTCTAAAATTCTATCTAGCTATCTCTTAGAGCTGATTCATTTTGCTTTAGATTTGATACAGGGGACAGATAAACTCGAAAAACAAATAGAGCTGACGAATAGTATTATTCGGTTGTTGCGTGACGAACTTAATGATGCTGATTTTGAAGAAGATATTATTGCTACCGAAGCAAAGATATTGACAGCTATCATTCGCAAAATAGATTCTGGAATTGTTGACTTCGAAAAGCATTTAAAAGAAATTACCCCCTATACACGCTTATCCCAAAGCGAGCTATTTACCGGAAACAATGCAGGTGTATCGCTCGAAAGTGAAATTAAAAAAGAGATCTTATCGTCGGATGAAGTTTGCTTTTTGGTTTCCTTTATCAAATGGACTGGCATTCGAATTTTTGAGCGCGAACTGATTGAGTTTACCAACAGAGGCGGCAAACTGCGCATCATCACCACTTCTTACATGGGAGCTACTGACTTGAGAGCGGTTGAGTTCCTTTCTGAATTGAAAAATACCGAGATTAAAGTATCATACAATACCGACAATGAACGCTTGCATGCCAAAGCATATCTGTTCCTGCGCTACACTGGTTTTCATACGGGCTATATTGGTTCATCAAATATCTCACGGTCGGCTTTGACCAATGGTTTGGAATGGAACTTAAAAGTGACGACCAAAGAAGTCGGACAAGTGATTGATAAGTTTCGAAAAACCTTTGAAACCTATTGGCTCGATAAGGAATTTGAATTGTTTGATCGTGAAAAGCACAGCGAGAAACTAAAGGTAGCGCTAAAAAAAGAGCGTGGTGGCGACCGTTCAAACCCAGAAGTTTATTTCGATATCAAACCTTTTCATTTTCAGGAAGAGATTCTGGAAAAGCTTGAAACGGAACGAGTCATACATGAACGGTATCGTAATTTGATTGTAGCGGCAACGGGTACGGGTAAGACCATAATTTCTGCGTTCGACTACCGTAATTTCAAACGGAAAAACACATCGGCGCGCTTGCTTTTTGTGGCACACCGTAAAGAGATATTGCAACAAGCCCTGAGTACGTTTCAGGGAATTCTTCGGGATAATAATTTTGGCGAATTATGGGTGGATGGTATAGAGCCAACCCAGTATGAATACTTGTTTGCTTCGGTACAAACACTCAATAACAGATTAGAATCCCTTGATCTGAGTGCTGAATACTACGACTTTATCGTTATTGACGAAGTGCATCACATTGCAGCATCAAGTTATCGCCCTATTTTGGATCGCTTTCAGCCTAAAATACTCTTAGGTCTTACAGCTACACCCGAACGCATGGACGGCGAGGATATTTTAAAAGACTTTTCGGATACCATAGCGGCTGAAATACGATTGCCAGAAGCATTGAACCGAAAGTTACTGTGTCCTTTTCAGTATTTTGGCATTACGGATAGTGTGGATCTTTCGCAGGTGGAATGGAATAAAGGAAGGTATCTTCCGAGTGAACTATCCAAACTATATACCCAAAATGATAAGCGTGTGGGGGAAATTATCATGAACCTGCACAAGTATTTGAAATCGGTTGACGATGTTCGCGCCCTATGCTTTTGTGTGACGCAGGAACATGCGCAATACATGGCCGAAAAATTCACCTTAAAAGGTTTTAAAGCTGATTATTTGGTGGCCAATAGAAATGAAGTGCGGGAGGATTTGCGATCAAAACTTCGTTCAAAAGCCATCAATTACCTCTTTGTGCGCCACTATTGCCAGGACGCGGCCTATATCAAC
>CAYPPC010000433.1:0-1961 GCA_964412435.1 uncultured Paludibacter sp. | reverse complement strand
GGCTGGTTTTGGTCGTGTGTTGGCTTTTTCGAGCGACCAGCCAATGTGCTTGACTACGAAGCGTTGGCTATTCAATTAATTGTAACTAATCAGTTCTTAAAGTGAGCTTGTTTTGATTGTCTAAAGTTAAGACTTGATCTTAGTCTCTCCTATAACAGGCGACCACATTTAATGCTTCCACCACATTTTGATTGTTTTTTATGGCAGTATCAATAATGGATCTCAGGATGGCAAAGTTTTCAGCAGCGCTGAGTATTTTGAACTGGCCGGATATTTTTTGTTTGACCTTGACATTTCGGATTGCTCTTTCCGAGCCATTATTATCAGGAGGTACATCTGGATGGTAGAGAAAGGTAAAAAGATAGTCACGGTATTTTGTTATTCTCTTTTGAAAGGATATCATCTCCTTGTGCTTTGGATCAAGCATCTCACCCAGGAGAGACTCCAATTCATTTTCCAGTTCACATCGGAGTTGATTGGGATGGTAATATATGTCGGGGGTAAGTTGGTTCTTAAGCTTATGAGCTTTTTTAAGCATGGAACGGAACCTTACAGGCCAGTCCGCTTTATATCTTTCTTCAAGGTATTTGGTCTCCCGCTCCAGGTGAGCCGTGCAAAGCTGATGCTTACCTACAGGGGTTTGAAAGTGAGCCTTCCAGCAGTCATGAACAAGAACAGCATCTTTGGAGATGCCAGTCATGTTTTCATCAATGGTGGTTGTTCCCCTGTTGTCAGAAGCTGCAATATAAGTGGCCCTTTGGTTTTGCCATGTCCAGAACCAGTGTTTTTTGCCATCGACTTTTACTCCCGTTTCATCTGTGCCGATAACTCCGCTTCTGAGTACCTTCTGCCTGATCATTTCATAGGCATCCACACCCTTGAAGGCAAGTCTGTTCAGCAACACATGCAAGCCTCCTTCACTTATCTGAACCCTGAAGATATCAGTGAGTATTTCCTGAAGCCTCTTAAAGGGAACATAGTGTCTGACGTTAAGATAACCAATGAGAGATTCAATGTTCCTCCCGTATTTAACAGGCTTGTCAACTTCAACAGGAAAAGCACTCTCAACCACCTTGCCGCAAGTGCAGGTGCACCTGTAAACCCGGTGTTCAGTAACTACCTGTTTAATGATAGGAATATCTATGACTTGTCTCTTTCCAAAAAACTCAAAGGGTTGACCGCTTACATCTTTCCCGCATTCAGGACAAAAACATGCACGATGTTCAATAATCTCATCCGGAATTTCTGTCATTTTCAGAGTATTGCCTTCATGCCCAGGCTGTCCTCCTGCCTTACGTCCACCCTTCTCTCTAAGGCTGCTGGTGCGAGGAGGTCTGTTCTCATCTTTGGACGGTGGAAGAGAGCTGTTGCTGCTATCCTTTTTGGTTTTGTACCGGGCAAGTTCCCTCTCAAGAACCTCAATGCGTTCTTTCATCAGGGTATTTTCACGAGAGAGCATCAGAATTATCCGCTGAAGATCGGCGATTATTTTATCGGATGGTTCCATAGTCTTTACTACAAAACTAATCCTGAAATCCAAGATATCAAAGAACGCAACCGTCTATTTATCAGACTCTAAAACCTATAATTGTTAATATGTGTCCATTTTTACAAAAAAACCAGAACCAGTAAGAAAAATTGTTAATAACCTCTAATTTTATAGAAACTGATTAGTTACAATAAATCAAAACTCATTACTTTCTTAACTATTTTTACTTGCGAAACTTGAATTATAAATAAGTCCGAAACATAAGTAAGTATGTTAATAAATAAATGCCACCAAACCACAGTTTCTCCGTATAATATAGTAGTTTCGAGTACTTTATTAAATAAAGAGTTAATTATGCTGGATAAAACCGGATATAGCACAAATAAACACAATCATTCGTTTATCTGCTCGTTGGTGGCAATGCTAAGAAGGACACACCGAAATAATAAAATGACATCCAAGAGTATTTAAA